>NZ_JBFRPJ010000012.1:0-200106 GCF_041471945.1 Vibrio sp. 10N.261.51.A4 | reverse complement strand
TCTTAAGATCCTGTCTATGATGATGACTATGCTATCTAATGTGAATAGACATTCATCGCTTGTTTAAGGTCTCGTATTACATCTTGACGTAGTTTTAATGGCTCTAAAATTTCCACACAATCTGCGTTGTGAATGAGCCAATGTTTAAAATCTAAGCTATCTCTAGCCCTTGCTCTGACAATGTAGTGGCTTTTCGATGTTTCTTCTATTTCCTGGCATTCACTCAGTTTAAATTCATTTACAAACTTGCTGTTACCTTCAGAATCTCTCATCATTTTAAGTAATACTTCGAACGTTTCACCGCCGTTAACCCATTTACCCTTTGTCGTCGATAGATAAGCGTGGAGGCAAAATTCAGACTTGTTACCCATTGAAAAACTTTGATTTGAGCGTATTTCAATGTTGTTTATCTTGTGCATCGTATAGGTACGCATTTCTCCAGACATGGAGCTACCGTTAGAGCTTCTTTTGTAACGCTCTCGAGCTACAAGATAAAATACTTTTTGATAGACAAACGAAGCGTATGGATCAACCTCACAGCGATGATTGTTGTAATCAAATGAGAGTACTTGTCTATTTTCAAGTGCACTTTCTATGTCATAAAGCACGGATTGTTCAACCTGTGGCGCTACAAAGTCGTAGCAACTTACTTGAATTTTGAATGGTGCGCTATTTAGCGTTGTTTTTGCTCTTGAAATAAGCCTTAGGGCGTCGTTGAGTTTCGCTCCTGCTGACGGCAAAAGCCGTTCTCGCAATTGATTGCCAATACTACCTAACATTGAGATTGAATCACTTAATCCAGGGTTTACATCAAAATCAACGCCTTCTTTTACTTTATAACGAGCTTTCGATGCAGTCCCGTCACGTACTAATAACTCCGAATGCCCGGCCGGACCAGAACCTTGGACTCCATGGTATTTATATACGGAGTCTAATATGCGCTCTGCCCACTTTTGTTGAGCCTCTTGTGAGGTGTCTCCACGGTAATAAAAAGGCTCTTTTCGAACATCATCAAGATACTCTTTAGGTGTGAGCCCCTGCTCCTTTGTTGAAAGTAAAGTGAGGCAGTGTAAATAGCAATAGAAGTCACCAAATGCTTTTGTAGACATGCTTTCTCTTATCTTTGATTCATGATGTGCAGTATTTAACCACAAATTTATTTTGGAGATTCGCAGGAAGTCACATTTTTTTTGTGGATATTATTGTAATTGATTTCTTTTTCACCAATTACAGAGGGTATTTTGTAACTATTTGTTTCTAGGTTGAATTTTGAACAAAATTGCAAGGTGGAGCTTACATTAAGTGATGTTAATTCCAATAATGGTGGCTTTATATAATTGAGAGGGGAGTGGTTTGTGATTTTGAAGTGTTTTTAATCAGTTAGCACACTATTTTCTTGCTATCGGTTCGTTATCGTTTGTGCTCAATATTGAGGGGAATGCCATTGAGCAAGTAAGGTTAGAATGAGTCGATCACTCAGCAAAAATATCATTGAACCAAGCTTCTAATTGCTCGCGTTTATCTTGGGGGCCATTGATTACCACTAATCCATTCAGTGTAGCTTGATCCCAAGAGATCGTTCCGTTGGCCAATGCATCGAACACGTCGAGCTCTGTAATAAGCAATAAATCGTTCTCTGTCGGCAAAGTGTCTCTTCCTGAAACGTTCACGCCTTTTTCAATGCTGATTTGGCTGTAGTGACCTTTAATCGCTTCAAATAAGTTGAATTCAATCTTACTCGGATGCGGCTTTGCGAGTGCTGACTTTATCGCAAACAGTTTGAAATGATCCGGTTTATCTAGGTTTCCGAACTCGTCATCTTGTCGAGCATTAATGATGTTGCCAAATACTTCTAGTGAACCGGGCTCTGTCACTAAGCTAAATCCGGTTTCTTGGTGAAGACCGCAGGCAAACGTGAGTGAAGAGGTGAGTGAAAGAATCAGAGCAAATCGTTTTAACATAATGGTTATCGAGACCTATAACAGGGTTAAGAATCTGACGGCAGCAGCCGAACCTGACGATAAAAAGGGACCACAAAGGGTCCCTGTATTTGTTTGTCGTCCATGTGAAGCGGTCAGTGCATCGGTTGATAGTGTGTTATTGATTGTTTACTAATACGCTATCGTCGAAGAGCGACCGTTCGAGCTCGCTATTAGCGAACGATGAGCATGATCTCTTCTGGAGTCATTGCCTTATCGAAGTAGCTCATGAATTGACCGAAGCCTTTGATGTCGCCATTCGAGAACGTGAATGCACCAGACTGTAGGTTGGTACCAATCACTTGTTGAGCGTTTGGACCTGCAATCAAGATTTGGTTCAATACTGCACGAGTGGTGTCGATTTGAACGTCTGCGCCTTTCACTGCTTCTTCGTGTAACTGAGCAATACCGTTGCGAATTTCGATAGTGAATGCTTCGTTCGTATCAGAGAAGTTGTACGTTAGCATCATGTTCACGTCTAACGAGTTTTCTGCGATAAGCGTTGAAGTCATCATGTCGAAGATCTGCTTGCTTGGTAGTGCAGTAAGAACGTCAACAGAAGCGAAGCTGATCATGTTAGAGAAGTCACGTTTGTTCTCTAGTTCAGCCGCCGCGTTGAGCGCCCAGTTACGCCAGTTGATGTTCACTTGGTCTGCAGCCCATGCTTTGTAAGCTTGTGCTTTCATCTCACGAGCTTCCATATCTTGCTTGTTTACCGTGATTGGGTAAGAAAGAATTTCTGCTGCAAATGTGTAGTTCTCAGCCTTAATTGCTGCTTGTGCAGTCGTAAGGATGTTGTCACGACCGCCCATGATCTCTACGAATGCTTTAGCGCGTTGCTCGTAAGCCATTGGCTCTAGCTGCCATGGATCCGCTTCGAAGAAACCGTTGTAACCTACGTAAATCTGACGCACGGCGTGTGCAACAGTACCGTAGTGTTCACCTAACCAAGGGTGTTCTGCAAGGTGCTTAGGAAGTTTAACTACTTCAACTAGCTCGTCTGGCGTCATACCTTTGTTCATGTAACGGATAGTTTGATCATGAGTGTATTGAATCGCATCACGGTAAGCCGTTAGTACGTCAGCTACTGCTTCTTTACCTTCAACAGGACGACCGTGAGAGTTAATCATGATCTCAGTGTCGAACTTACGCATTACGTCGATGCCCTTGAACCACATTGATGGGTCACGGAATTTAGTACCACGGATGGTGTGAAGGTTAGGGAAGTTCTCACCTTGAAGTACTTCAGCCGCGTGCAGGATTTTCTGGTCTGGGAAGTAAACCACTAACTCATCTTTAGTTTCAGATGGCACGTTCTCGATGTGCATTTTCACGCCAGAAATTTCGATTTCGATGTGGCTTTGGCTTGGTACAAGCAGGTTTGGTTCGATGAACGAGATAGCACCTTGCATGAAGCGCGGACCAAGGCCGTCGTTTACTGTGCCGTGCTCGCCTTCTTCTACGTGCTTAGCACCTGTGTAAGAAGTACGGTGACCAAATAGAGTACCTAGGTTTGAAGACCAGTTAGCCACTGCAGCGGTTAGGCCTTCTTCAGCGATGATTTTTACTTCACCTGATGCCACTTCTTCGTCAGTCACCCACGCACGCACACCAGAGATGTGGTCGATGTGGTTGTGAGAATAAATGATTGCTTTAACCGGCTTGTCGGTGATTTGACGGAACTGTTCTTTAACCGATTGAGCCATTTCTACCGACTCGCCTGGATCAACAATGATGATGCCGTCCGTACCTTCAATCATGACGGGGGTATCTAGACCGAAACCGTAACCAAGATATACGTTGTCATCTACTTTGATGATTGCTTGGTCCATTTTACGACCGTGCTTGGTTAGGATTGGGTGTACGTGATCAGACTCTTCTGTGAAAGCCAGTGAATCGCCCGTTTTTGAAAGCACCTTAATACGATCGCCTTTACCCCAGAACATGTTTGATTCGTGTTCGAATAGAACCTCGCTTTTGTAGCGCGCATCAAGATCGATGTTTTGGTATTGAGCTGCATTTGCGGTTTGAAGCTCTTGGCCTACCGTTGATGTTGCTTCAACAACAGGCGTTGCTGATGCAAAGCCAGAAGCAAATAGTGCACTTGCGATTGCAACTGGAAGTGCCATTTTTTTGAATGTGTTAGTCATGATAGTGACCTTATATTTGGATACAGGAATTGGATTTCTTGAGCCAAATGATAGAGGTGGGTGAGGTCGCTATCTACGCGCTAATAATATTTCAATCTATCGTTTTTTCGATGATTTGTTTGATAAACGATTGTATTGGCGATTAATTTTGATCTAAATCAATTAGTAAATGAGCTTGCAACAGATACAAAAATGCCCTGAAATTCAGGGCATTTGTTTTACAATTAGTCGCTAGTTCATGAGTGGCTGTGATACGAGTGAATAACAGCCAAATCATTGAATATTTAATTGCTTATCAAGAGCTAATCGTTTACCAAGCACCTAAGTATGACTTGTAAGATTGTAGGCGAACCGTTGCTGCACCGATTACATCGATGAAGCCCCAGAACGGATGTGGCTTCTCAGCTGAGATCCAAGCCGCGCCAGTTGAACCAATAGGGATGTTGTAACCTTCTGGTTCAATGATCTCAAGTACGATAGTACGACCTAAACCATTGCCGTTTCTTACCACGTGTTGACCGACGCTTTGTGGCCCCTGAAGTGGAGAAATACTCGACTCACCGGTACCGGCATTAAAGCTGTGTACTTTTGCTCGGAACACGTGGCCTGGGTATGCATCAACGAAGAACTCAGCGAAGTCTCCTACTTGAACATAGCCATAAGTTTGGTCTGAAATACGCATCTCAAGAAACTTTTTGCTGGTGTTGTAGAGGTGCATATTACCCATTACAGAACCTTCAGCAATGTTCACTATCGATACCTGACCGTCAAACTCAGCTTTAATGGTTTTCTTCTCTTGCGCCCAATTTACTTTTTGTAGATCGGCTTTTAGCGACACAAGTTCAGCGTGCAGTACTCGAAGATCTGAGTCGTACTTTTCTACGTCACGCATATTGAAGATTTCAGGTGACGTTTCAGCACGCTCTAAATCGCGAACCATCTGCTTGATTTGTTCTTCTTTCTGAACAATTGAAGATTCGATCTTGGCTTTATCTGCGGCAGAATTGATGTCGACGAGAGTGTAGATTATGTCGCCTTCTTTAACCATTTGGTTGTGCTTAACAAGCACTTTGTCGATCTGCTGTCCAAAGATAGGTGACATTACCGCGTGTGGTGCTTTCACAGTGGTTGAGTTTGTTAGATCAACAGGGGCCCACAAGCGAGAAATTACCGCTAACACTGCTAGAATTACCACGCCACCAATTGCAGCCCATGTATAGTTTTTGATGCTCTTTTTAAGTGCACCTGTCGCAAATAGTGACCATACGATTAGGATGTATGGGATCATCATCTCTTTCATTATGCGACCTCTTTTTCTGTAGGGGATGGTGTTGTTGGAGTCTTTTCTTCTGAAGCCTGTTCTTTTGAAGATTGCTCTACTGAAGACGGCTCTGTTACCGGTTGTTCAGGTGATACGTGGACTGCGGCTGTCTCTGTATTGGTCGCGTCTTGTTTAGGCTGAACACCACGGCGAATCACATCACTCAGTGATTGACCAATATGTTTCCAGTTCGCCAATGCGATAACCAATGCGATAACCCAGAATGTTTTGCTGATGAAGAGTCCGCAAAGTGACAGTGCAAACACGATTTGAACGTGAGCGCTTTTGTGCTCTTTTGCTTTATGCACACCCAGTTCATGCAACTGCCACATGCCGTAAACACCGGCTAAAACCACAGCAATGGTCACTGAGAACAAGTAACCAGAGAAGGACTCCATCTGGAAGAAGTTCATCATCATTTCATTGGGATGATTGTTGAATTGAGACATGTCGATGTCTTTAGAATGGATTGTGCCTAATGGTGCAAGAGCCCATGCTCCCGCAAACATCACTGCCATAAACAGGCAGAATTTAATCAAGACCATCACAACGGCCCAGATTTTCTGGAAAACGATTTTTATAAAGTTCATATCTCAACCTAAATAAGGAGAGAGAAAGTGCAGCCTTGGTACAAGACTTTTAGAAGACATCTGAAAGAGGTGTTGAACTCACGTAACCGTATAGACCTACTGAGTCAAAAGTACTAGATGACAATTAAAAATCGCTTTGACCACGTAGACAACGCATTCTCGCGAATAGAGTGTTAAAAACACCTGGCGAAATCATTCTTAAGTAACGTCTACCATTGATAGGTTCGTTTGCTGCATTGGGTTTTAAGGCCGTCTTCCGTGATGTGTGCAACACCATCATCTACACATTTTTAGGTTTTCTGTTTAGGTTAAGAATTGATTTGTTGGCGAAATAATAGGAAGTGTAACTGGTGCTATCTACGCATTATTGCGATATTGAATTATCGTAATTACGATGAATTGAGTGGTTGCTTAAACGTGAGGTGGGTTTATTTGAACAGGTTCAAACTCGGCTTATAAAATATGTCTATTTAATTAGCCTGGATCATAGAAGTGGCTATAAAAGTATCAATAAGGCAGGACGGAAATATTGAATACTCCGACCAGTCTAGGGTGAGTTGTTCTGACATTTTTGCTCTTTACCATATGATGCTTCCTTCTCAGTTTTGTTTTCTCAATGAGCATCCGTTGTTTCATTCTATCGCTTTTACGATAAGATAATTAAATCTATCGCCAAATGAGCACTGAATCATGAGTAATGACATTCCGAATTTTAACTTATTGGCTGTGTTTTCAGCGGTGATGGAGCAGGGCAGTTTGAGTAAGGCTGCCGATCATTTGAATACCAATCAATCGACGATCAGCACTGCGCTCGGCCGACTGAAAAATGAAATTGGCCAAGAGTTGTTTGTGCGCAGTGGGCGAGGGGTTGTGCCTACTGCTTACTCGCAAAGCTTGTATGAGCAAATCAAAGCGCCAATACACGAGCTCAACGGCGTGTTTCAAGGTATGGCTGGGTTTGATGAAGCGAGTACAGAGCGCAGGTTTGTGGCTTCGGTTCCCGAACATTTAAAGTGGATGTTGCTCGATCGATTTTCTCAGTTATCTAACCAAGGCTTATCTCTTGAGGTGTATGACCAACCAGATAGTGATGATCAAGTCCATGAGGATCTATTAACTCAGAAGTTTGATTTGATGATCGACATTGTGTTGCCTGAGCATTCAAGCATGATGAGCGAAAAGCTCTACGACAGTGAGTTTGTGATTGTTTGCCGAAATGGGCACCCTAGGATCAAAGGTGAGATCACCGAGGCGCAATATCTCAGTGAGCAACATGCGGTTTTAGCCAGAACACGTCGCCAAGTAAGAAGTTTGACTCACTACACTTCGTTAGACTTATCCTCGCGTAAAATTGTAATTCACGGCAGCTCTATGGCCAGTAACCTAATGCTGTGTAGCCAGACTGATTACATCACTGTTGTGCCGCTTTCTATGGCGAACCAGTATCAGGAACGTCTTGGGTTACAGTTGTTCAAACCGCCTTTCGATTATCAGCCTATCTCTCATTACCTCATTTGGTTGAAAAAACAGAACACCGATCCGGCACATAAGTGGTTGAGAGAGCAGATCATCAATACGACTAATGACATGTCTAAATCACTAAACAGTTGGCGCTCCGCTTTCTGATCGTCGCCCTATCTTTTGTTTGCCAAATATCTTCTTAACAAATCACTTGTATTAAGTGAGCTATAATAAAAAATTATCACAATGAGAATTTATGATAATTTCATTTATTTGCTGTCAGCTCGTATATTAACCCTAACAAAGAAGTGGGTAACCTCCACTCACGATTATATCGGCTCAGGTTGCTGGGCTAAAAAGGGCGAAATATGAAATTCCTACACACAATGATCCGAGTTACTGATTTAGACAAGTCTATCGAGTTCTACACCAAGGTATTGGGAATGAAGGAACTTGAACGCCACGAAAACAAAGAGTACCGCTACACATTGGTTTTTGTTGGCTATGAGCAAGGCGGCACGACTATCGAGCTAACGTACAACTGGGATACGAATGAGTACGAGATGGGCAGCGCGTTTGGTCATCTGGCATTGGGTGTAGAAGATATTTACGCAGCATGTGACAAAATCAAATCGCTAGGTGGCAACGTCACTCGCGAAGCGGGTCCAGTGAAAGGCGGCTCAACTCATATCGCTTTTATTACTGACCCAGACGGCTACCAAATCGAACTGATTCAACTAGGTTAATCGAGGATATAACAATGACAAACGCACTATTTCAACCAATTCAACTTGGTAATATCGAGCTTAAAAACCGTATTGTTATGCCACCGATGACGCGTTCTCGCGCAACGCAACCTGGTAATTCAGCAAACGATATGATGGCGGCTTACTACGCTCAGCGTGCTTCTGCAGGTTTGATTATTGCTGAAGGCACACAAATTTCACCTATGGGTCAAGGCTATGCTTGGACTCCGGGTATCTATTCTGATGAGCAGATCGCTGGTTGGAAAAAAGTGACTGATGCCGTACATGAAAAAGAGGGCGTTATCTTCGCTCAACTTTGGCATGTAGGCCGTGTAACACACCCAGACAACATTGGTGGTGAACAGCCAATCTCGTCTTCTGCACTTAAAGCACAAAACGTAAAGGTATTCATCGATAACGGTACTGATGAACCGGGCTTTGTTGATGTGGTTGAACCTCGTGAAATGACGAAACAAGACATCAAAGAGGTGGTTGAACAGTATCGCCAAGCGGCTTTGAATGCGGT
Source organism: Vibrio sp. 10N.261.51.A4 (assembly GCF_041471945.1). Taxonomy (NCBI): domain Bacteria; kingdom Pseudomonadati; phylum Pseudomonadota; class Gammaproteobacteria; order Vibrionales; family Vibrionaceae; genus Vibrio; species Vibrio sp. 10N.261.51.A4. The sequence continues at coordinate 191,333 of NZ_JBFRPJ010000012.1, read as the reverse complement.
TGAAGCAGGCTTTGATGGTATCGAACTTCACGCAGCGAATGGTTACTTAATCAACCAATTCATCGATTCTGAAGCAAACAACCGCACTGACGAATACGGTGGTTCAATTGAAAACCGTTTACGTTTCCTAGGCGAAGTGGTTGAAGCTATGGTTGAAGCGATTGGTGCTGACCGTGTTGGTGTCCGCCTTGCTCCGTTCACATCGTTGAATGGTACGGTTGACGCTACACCAGTAGAGACTTACACAGCGGCGGCAGCACTACTTAACCTATACAAAATTGTTTACCTACACATTGCAGAAGTTGATTGGGACGATGCACCTGAAACGCCAAAAGCATTTAAAGCAGCAGTTCGTGAAGCCTACGAGGGTGTCCTTATTTATGCGGGTAAATACGATAGCGAGCGTGGCGAAAAAGCCGTTGCTGAAGGCGTAACTGACATGGTTGGTTTTGGTCGTCCATTCGTTGCGAACCCAGATTTACCGGCTCGTATTCAAAATGGTTACCCACTTGCAGCGCACGATCCAAACACATTGTTCGGTGGTGCTGAAAAAGGTTTAACGGATTACCCAGAATACGCAGGCTAAAAACAGCTGCCTGAAGCAGAGTATTGAGATAGTATCTCGATCCTGTTGAATGTTTATAAAAAGCAACCTTGCAGAGTCGGGTTGCTTTTTTTGTTATTGGACTAAGTAAAATGATGAACGTGAAAGCGATGCGCGGAGAGCTTTACCTTCTATTTGCCACCCTGCTAGCTGGGGTTGGATGGATTGCATCTAAGCTGGTGGTATTGGAAATGCCGGGACCAGTGTTCATTGGTGTGCGTTTTTTAGTGGCGAGTCTTATTCTTCTGCCATTTTGTATTCACCATATTCGTAAGCTTTCGTTTAAGCAGATTCTGTCTCTTTGCGGCGTGGGTTTGTTGCTGTCTGCCTCACTGCAAGTCTGGGTGTTTGCAGTTTCGGTGACTGAAAGCTTGTCGGAAGGGGCATTCATCATGAGCTTAGCCATGATCATTGCACCGTTTGTGTCTTGGATTTTGTTTCGAGTTAAGCCTAATCGCGCGTTTTGGATGTCTTTCCCGATCGCGATTATTGGCATGCTGTTGCTGACTTTGGGTAACGGCTGGCATGTTGAGCAGAGTCAGATTTATTTCTTACTAGCATCGATGTTGTTGTCTGTTCACTTTGTGATGAACAAGCGTGTGATTACCAATATCAAGCCTATCGCATCAATCTGTGTGCAACTGTTTGTGGTGGGTGTGAGTGGTTTAGCCTTTGCTTCTATGACAGCTCAGCCGGAGTTCGAAATCACCAAAACCTTAGTCTTCTGGTTTATTGTCTCTGCGGTGATCGCAACGTCTATTCGTTACTTGCTACAAACGGTCGGTCAGCACTCCGTGAACATGGAAGTGGCGGCATTGATCATGATTCTTGAGCCTGTGTGGACGCTGCTGTTAAGTGTGAGTGTGCTTGGCGAAAGTGTAGAGATGCAGAAGCTGCTCGGTGGGGCGGTGATCATTGCTTCACTATTTTGCTATATCAAATGGTCGAGACGAAAATAAAACACTCGGCGCAAGGCCGAGTGTGGGTTGTTTTTCAATACACGTTCAGAGTGTAATAATTTCTAAGCACTAAGCTTGCTAAGCAGTGAACGCGGTAAGATCAGATTGCCGCGACTACTTTCTGAAGTAGCTTGAGCATTTGTTGTTGCTCTTCAGCATCTAACTCGTTCATCAACTCTTTGTTTAAACGAACGGGGATAGGAACGAGTTGTTCTTCAAGTGCTTTTCTGAGCCTTATCAGGCGAGTGTTGAACAAGACTTGTCGAGTGCAGAGCAAGGGTTAAATTCTGCGAATAAGACGTGCAAAGGGTGTCACCGTACTTATCGTTCTCGTTGGTAACGATTTTAACAACGAGCTTTGAATACAGGTGGTAAAGTCGAACCCTTACCACCATAGTCCTATCGCACAGCCTTCTTTTCTTTGTGCTATCAATTCGAATGCACTAGGGGCGGGAAAGGACGTGAATGAATTACTCGTTGATGGTGACTTTAGTAATCACAATATCTTCGCAAGGCACATCTTCGTGTCCCCAACGAATGGTTGTTGGTGCGACAGCGATTTTGTTTACCACATCCATACCCGCTGAAACCTTGCCAAATACCGCGTAACCCCAGCCAGCATTGGTTGTTGAGGTGTGATCTAGGAAATCGTTGTCATCAAGGTTGATGAAGAACTGCGCCGTTGCAGAATGTGGTGCATCAGTACGAGCCATTGCCACAGAACCAATCACATTCTTCAAGCCACGGTTTGCTTCGTTGACGATTGGGGCACGAGTTGGTTTTTCTGTCATGTCGATAGTGTGACCACCACCTTGAATCATGAAACCTTCAATAACACGGTGAAATGTCGTGCCTTCGTAGAAACCGTCTTGGCAGTATTTAAGGAAGTTTTTCGACGTTACTGGCGCTTTTTCAAGGTTCAGTTCAATCTCGATATCGCCAAAGTTGGTGGTGAAAGTAATCATAGGGTTACCTAAAGTTGAAGTTTTACTGAGTCGTAATGACGAAAGTGGGTTGCAGTATAGGGAAAATAACAGCAGATACTAGTGATGGTTTTATTGTGGTTGAATTCTCATCAACCACCAAAATCACGCCTGATATTGTTTAAGGAACATCTCGACACTTGAAGTAATGATCACTTGTTTGTGCGCAGCATCCGGTGACGGCACATGACCAATGATTTGCGGCCAAAACGCAAAAGACTTAAGCAGACCAATGAACTGCGTGGAGGCGAATTGTGGGTCTAGTTCTACTAAACGACCGTCTGCCAACGCGGCTTTAATCCAGGTTGTAAGTCCACTTTCTGCTTGGGAATATTTTTCCATCGCTTGATGCGCCAGTTCGGCGTTATGGAAATACTCAGAGAACAGTACACGTGACAGGTCGATGAAGCCTTCAGACTCAAGTAACTCAAGTTCTTGATTGGCTATCGAGGAAAGCTGTTCTTCAAGTGGCAGTTCTGCTTGATAAGGGAATTGCGTCGCGGCCAGAGTTTTGCTCCAAATGCTGTCTAGAATCTCATCTAAAAGCAGCTCTTTGCTGGCAAAGTGATTGTATACGGTGCGCTTTGATACTTCTGCGCGACTCGATATTTTATCCATGCTGGTGGCCTTGTAGCCATGCTCAGTAAACTCTGCGATAGCAGCGGCAACGATCGATTCACGTTTTCTTTGGCTCAGCGTTTTTTTTACAGTCATCGGGATACTACTCAATATGTCGCGGTTAGCATTGCATACGCTAATTTTACACCAGTAAGTTTACTTTTAGAACACCAATCCGCGTAATGGTAATTCGGTCGATAGCAACTGAATCGCTTTGCAATGCACTGTGGGTATCATAGAATCGAAAGTGTATTCGAATTTTATTGATATCAACGGAAGAGAATAAACAATCAATGAGTAGTATTTTAGAGTGTATTCGTACAGTTGGACGAGGAGAAAGAGGGCGTAAGCCTTTATCGTTCGAACAAGCCTACCGCATCATGGATGAGTATTTAAGCGGAGAGGTCGGTGACGACCAAATGGCTATGCTACTGATGCTGATTCGTGTGCAGAATGAAACTAATGAAGAGATCGCTGGCTTTGTAAAAGCGTTTCAATCTCGAGTGCCAGATTTAGGCGCTGATATTGATTGGCCGTGTTATGCAGGTAAGCGTAACGATAATGCCAGTGGCAAACCTTGGAACTTGTTGGCAGCAAAAATACTCGCTGACAATGGCTATAAAGTGTTAATGCACGGCTATATGGATAAGCCGAGCGGTAGGACGCACGTTGAAAGCCATTTGCAAGATGTCGGTGTACAAAGTGCTGAGAACCCTGAACATGCTAAGTCGATTCTTGAACAAGACGGCATTGCTTATTTACCGCTAGCTAACTTTGCGCCCGAAGCACAAACCATGATTGGTTGGAAACACCGTTACGGTTTGAGAACACCAATTAACACGGTAGTTCGAGCATTGAATCCTGGTGGTGGCCGTTTAGGTTTGCGTGGCAGTTTCCATCCTGGCTTCCCACAACTTCATGCGGAAGTTGAGCATGTTATTGGAAACAAATCCCACTCGGTGATTTCATTCAAAGGGATGAACGGTGAGTCGGAATATAATCCTAAAGTTAGCCAAACGGTATGGATGAGCTCCCCTGACAAAGTCGAATCGTTCTACTGGGAAGAGATGATGAACCTAGAGTTGCCACTTCCTAGTCAATGTGTACTTGGCACATCGGCTGAAGAGATGGCGCTAATGGCGAATACCGTTGTCGACAGCATGACAGCCATTCTCTTTGCAGAAACGCACGATAAAACTGAGGCATACCAGAAAGCGGTGCGCCTGTGGCATGAGTATTGTGCGCGTTAGATGGTGGTTTGTAATCAATGAGAGAAGGTCAGCGAGCGCTGGCCTTTTTTATGCTTAATTTCTAGTAATGGCTTTTCGTGCGTGCCCAAACAATAGCACTACTTCACTCGCATCAAGCGATGCATTTTGTCTTCGAACTGAATCTCGATCACCTGTGAGATTTTCATCTTATCAACACGATCAAGCATTCTCGCTTGGTAATCACGGTTCTTCATCCACTCTAGCGGTTCTTTAAAGCCATCCTCATTAATCACAAACGATTGATCGGTAATGGAGTCTTCAAAGATATGAACCACCCAAATGCGTGATTGGAAATCCAATAACTCACTAAAGTAGCTTTTTAACTTAGATAAGGAATTCGTTAGATACGTTTTAGGTGAGGTTTGAGAGGACATAGTAAACCGTATTTGGACAATGAAAATCGGCAAGGGCGCCGTCTGATCATTATAGCCTTTACCCGCTCGGCTTGTCAGGTCGAATTCGGCAGCCATTCACGCTAATGCTTTGCTATTGCTATTGCTACTGTGGCTGCCAGTTCGTGATTAACCAAATCAGTGTCGGATTCACTATTTAACGAATAGGCCGAAGTCGATCTCTTGTTCTCTTTGATATTTCACCAGCTTCACTTTTAGGTCGTGTTTTGCTGCTAAATCAATGGCTAAGCATGACATGCGTTTTATCTCATCAACGCAGCTTGATATCAGCGGTTTTTCTTGATTATCGATAGTGGCGATGAGTGTGTTTTCTGTGCCGTCGTTACCTGCGTAAATATACGCGTACATGTTGTTGTCGTGTTGCATAAACTTCCTAAAACGGGATTTCTAATTATTAGTGAGGTGAAGATTACAGGGTTTATTTACGCAGGCTAGCTCGGCTAAGTAAGGTTAAGCAAGGGAAAGTAAGGCTTTGTAAGGGCTCTTTTTTTTCTTTTTTCTGGCGTTCGAAAACGTGCTCAACCCTTTGTTTGTCTCACTTTTTTGTCTTGTTAGGTTTTGCCTATCAATAAAATTGTTGAAATCCATTTAGTAAAATCAAGATTTTAGACAACAATTAACTTAACAAGATAGAAAATATATGACGCAAAGTATTTAGGGAGAACGCAATGCATTCTATTAAAGTGAAAGATTACATGACGCAGCAGGTTGTGACATTTACTCCTGATATGCCGTTAAGTCTAGCGTTAGACAAAGTGATGCGTAGCCACCATATGGGTGGGCCCGTAATCGATGATAACGAACAAGTGATTGGCTTCCTTTCAGAGCAGGATTTACTCGAGAAACTTGTGAAGGTCAGTTACTTCTGCCAAGACACACACCTTGTGGGTGACTGTATGTACCAAGAAGTGCTGTCGGTGTCACCTGACTTATCCATTATTGAATTGGCGGACATGATGCAGGTTGGAAAACCTAAAGCATACCCTGTGATCGATAATCGAAAACTGGTGGGTATTATCACCAGAACTGATGTTTTGAGAGCAATTGGCAAGAACTTGGAAGAATGCTTCAAACATCAGGTATAGTAGCGTGTTAAGAACGATTATTTTTCTCAATACTCTCAATTGAAAAAAGGCGCACTAGCGCCTTTTTTCTGTATAGCGCTTTTCTTGGTCGATCCTTTCTTTTTGGATCCCTAGCCAGTTGAACAGTTGAACAGTTGAACAGCTGATTAGGCTTTAGCTCTTGGGTATTCCAACTTTTGGAGGTTTCATGTCAAATCAAACGGCAAAGTTTGTTGAAGGTTCAACGATGCGCCACATATTGGTGATGTCGGGGGCTGGCTCTGTCGGTTTGATGGCGTTATTTGTGGTCGATCTGCTCGACATGCTGTTTATCAGTATGCTCGGACAGGTTGAATTGGCTGCTGCGGTAGGCTTTGCAGGTACGCTGACTTTCTTTTCTACCTCCGTTTCTATCGGTACTTCCATTGCCATGGGCGCATTAGTGTCCAAAGCCATCGGCTCCAAGAATCAAGAGCACGCTCGAAACCTAAGCACCAGTATCATGCTGACTGCGTTTGTTATCAGTTCAACCATAACTGCAATCATGTTCGCTTATATTCCAGAGCTGCTAGCCGCGATAGGCGCCAAAGGCATTGCAGCCGAGCGCGCTCAAGCTTACCTACAGATTTTGCTACCAAGTGGTCCATTTTTGGCGTTAGCGATGGCTGCGGGTGCGGGCTTAAGAGCGGCAGGTGATGCCAAACGTTCGATGTGGGCAACTTTGTCTGGCGGCATTGTTAACGCGATTCTCGATCCTCTGTTTATTTTTGGTTTTGGTTGGAACATCGAAGGGGCGGCTATCGCTTCGGTTGTCGCTCGTTTCTCGGTGCTATTCTTTTCGCTTTATCCTCTTATTCGCAGCCATCAGCTGGTAGCTCCGCCTTCTTTTGTGCAATGGCGCATTAATATTCGACCAATATTGGCGATTGCGCTGCCTGCGATTATCACCAATACCGCAACGCCTATCGGTAATGCGATTGTAACAACGGGTATCGCACAATATGGTGAGGATTTTGTCGCGGGCTTTGCCGTGATAGGTCGTCTGACGCCAGTTTGTTTTGCGGTTATCTTTGCCTTGTCTGGCGCTGTGGGGCCAATCATTGGTCAGAACTTTGGTGCTGAACGCATGGACCGAGTAAAAGAAACACTCAATAACTCATTACTGGTTACTACGGCATACACCATCGCTGTTTGTATTCTGTTGTACTTCGTTCAAGGTTATGTCATTCAAGGCTTTAGCTTACAAGGTGATGCAGCAATCATTGTGGCGGCTTTCTGTACCTATGTGGCGTTAACCTTCACCTTTAACGGTGCACTATTTGTTGCCAACACGTCTTTCAACAACCTAGGTAAACCGCTTTACTCGACAGCATTGAATTTGGGTAAAGCGACGTTAGGTACTCTGCCGTTCGTATATCTAGGTTCGCAATGGTATGGCGCTTTGGGTGTTCTCTATGGTCAAGCTTTGGGTAATGTTTTGTTCGGAATTTTAGGTATCTTGGTGCTTCGACATCATATCGCTGAACTGATGCAAGGATCTCAAGTTGATCCAGTGGAAGATGATGTGTCGATTGTCAGCTTGAACACTCAGCCATTCTGTTCACACGATGCGGTTCTTATTGATGATGTATCCGCTAACCGTGAAGAGTGTGCGGAGCTTAAATCTCAGTAAGCCATCGGCGCTGGCATAATATTTTTGTTTTCTTGAAAACTTCTTCTTGACCTTGGAGTAGCCTCCAAGGTTTATACTTTTGATGAACTTAAGGTTCTGTTGCTCGTAAGTTAGCAACAACCTCAAGGCTTTTGAGTATTAAGGAGATACATTATGTGCGCAAAACATGCAGCGTGCCGCTCAGCAAAAGTGGACGTTCAACCTCAAGCGGCAGGAGCAAGTTGCTCTAGCCCTAAAATTTCAAGCATCACAGCAGCAGGTACTTCATCTGGTTGTTGTAGCTCTTCTGCTGCTTCGTCATCGTCTGGAGATGATTGTTGTAGTTCGTCGGATAGTGGAGAAGAAGACAGTCAGTCCTCAACTTTATCTCTCGATGCCAAATTTTCGAAAAGTTGGCTGGTTGCCGGAATGGACTGCCCAGCTTGTGCAAGAAAAATAGAAAACGCGATCAGCAATATTGACGGTGTTATTCAAGCGAAGGTTCTCTTTGCTACCGAAAAGCTGGTTGTGAAATTCGATAATGAAAGCCTTGCCGACACCATTGAACAGGTCTCTATCAAAACGGGTTTCCCTCTTACGGAAGTCGGTTCAAAGAAAGAAAAACAACAACCTGAGACTTTTTGGCAAGCTTATATCCAACCTAATTTACAGATTATCGCGATTGCAGCGGCAATGCTGTTTGCGGCGCTTGTAAAAATCACCTCACCTCAATTAAGTGAAGGCTTGTTTACGGTAACTTGTCTGCTTGGTTTATATCCGGTGGCGAAGAAAGCGGTTCAGCTGGCGCGTTCAGGTACACCGTTTGCTATTGAAACCTTAATGAGTGTTGCCGCGCTGGGTGCTTTGTACCTTGGCGAAACTGCGGAAGCAGCGATGGTTCTATTGTTGTTCTTGATTGGTGAGCGCTTAGAAGCGTTTGCTTCATCAAGAGCAAGAAGTGGCGTTCAAGCGCTAATGGCATTGGTACCAGAAAACTCGACTAAGATCATCAACGGCGAGCGTGTAGAAGTAGCAGTCAGTGAACTGGTTCCAGGTGATGTGATTGAAGTGGCCGCGGGCTCTCGTTTACCTGCTGACGGCCAATTGATTACAGACGCGGCAAGCTTTGATGAAAGTGCGTTAACCGGTGAATCTGTTCCTGTTGAACACATCGAAGGCAATAGCATCATGGCTGGCGCTGTGGTGGTCGATAAAGTGGTTCGTATCACCATCACTTCAAAACAGGGTGAGAACGCGATCGATCGCATTCTTCATCTGATTGAAGAAGCAGAGTCTCGTAAAGCACCACTAGAGCGATTCCTCGATAAGTTCAGCCGTTGGTACACACCGTTAATGATGGTAGTGGCTCTGTTGGTCATCATCACACCACCATTGTTGTTTGCGCAGCCATGGGAAACATGGGTTTACCGTGGCCTAGCGCTATTGTTGATTGCTTGTCCGTGTGCCTTGGTTATCTCGACTCCTGCAGCGATTACCTCTGGCTTAGCAGCAGCAGCGAAACGTGGTGCGCTCATTAAAGGCGGCGCAGCGCTAGAGCAGCTTGGTAAAATCCAAACCATCGCCTTCGATAAGACAGGCACACTGACCGAAGGTAAGCCTCAGGTTACGGATATTCAACCTCTATCGGGGTGGCAACAAGACGCGATGCTGCGTGTGGTTGGGGCGATTGAAGTTGGCTCTACTCACCCGTTGGCGCAGTCACTTGTCGCTAAAGTAAAAGACCTGAATATTGAGATTCCTGAATCACACAACAAGAAAGCGTTGATTGGTAGTGGTGTTGAAGGGGATGTTGATGGTGTTAAGTATCAGGTTCTGTCACCGTCTAAAGTCACGTTCGAACTTGGTGCCGATGTGGTTTCTCAGGTAGAAGCATTAGAAGGTGAGGGCAAGACGGTTGTGGTTGCTCTTGAGGTTAAAGATCAAGAAGAATCAACAGAGCAAGCTACGACGGTGATTGGTCTGATTGCTTGGCAAGATACGTTACGCAGTGACGCTAAGCTTGCGATTGAACGACTTAATGAATTAGGTATTCAATCTATCATGTTGACCGGCGATAATCCGCGCAGTGCAGCAGCGATCAGTAGCAAGATTGGTATGCAGTACAAGGCAAGCCTATTGCCAAGCGACAAGGTATCTTACGTTGAGGAGTTATCTCAACAGTCGCACGTGGCGATGGTCGGTGATGGCATTAATGATGCACCAGCAATGAAAACGGCGAATGTCGGCATCGCAATGGGTGGTGGTACGGATGTCGCTTTGGAAACGGCGGATTCAGCACTGACTCATAACCGTTTAACTGAGCTGCCAGCGATGATTGAACTGTCGCAAGCGACCATGAACAACATCCGTCAAAACGTAGCCCTTGCGCTTGGTTTGAAGGTCGTATTCTTGGTGACAAGCTTGTTAGGTATTACCGGTTTGTGGGTGGCAGTTTTAGCGGATAGTGGTGCAACTGCATTGGTGACATTGAACGCATTGCGTCTGCTTCGATTTAAATCTAAAGCGGACTAAATCGAGCTCACCGACATAGAGCATTCTTAATATAAAAGCGCCTTTAGCGGTAATACGTTAAAGGCGCTTTTTGTCTCATTAGTATGCAACATAGGCGTGCGGATTGCTTATTTTTGTGATGCCAATCGGTTTTTTGTGAAACTTGAATTATTGTTGCGATCATTCATGTGACATGTGTCACTTCATTTTGTAATGAGCTTGGTTAGAGTGTGTTCGTACCCCACGAATTTACTATGAGCTTAAATAAGGGTAAAAAGCCCAATAAGCCAAAAGGAGCGAACTATGTCTCAAGCTGTTTTCCACTTAGGTGTTACTGAAGCAGATCTTAACGGTGCTACTCTTGCGATCATCCCTGGTGATCCTGCTCGTGTGCAAAAAATTGCAGAAGAGATGGAGAACCCAGTATTCCTTGCTAGTCACCGTGAATACACGCTTTACCGCGCAGAGCTAGACGGCAAACCAGTTGTTGTATGTTCAACAGGCATTGGTGGTCCATCGACTTCTATCGCAGTTGAAGAGCTTGCTCAACTTGGTGTTCGCACTTTTCTACGTGTTGGTACGACTGGTGCTATCCAACCTCACGTAAACGTGGGTGACATGATTGTTTCTACAGGTTCTGTTCGTCTAGACGGCGCTAGCCTACACTTTGCTCCTATGGAGTTCCCAGCAGTGGCTGACTTTGAAGTTGCAACAGCAATGAAAGCGGCAGTTGATGAATCAGGTGCAACAGTTCACATGGGCGTAACGGCATCAAGCGATACGTTCTACCCAGGTCAAGAGCGTTACGACACGTTCTCTGGTCGCGTTGTTAAGCGCTTCCAAGGCTCTATGCAAGAATGGCAAGACATGGGCGTTCTAAACTTCGAGATGGAATCTGCAACACTGCTAACTATGTGTGCAAGTTCTGGTCTGAAAGCAGGTTGTGTTGCTGGTGTAATCATCAACCGTACTCAAAAAGAGACGCCTGATCACGACACTCTAAAAGTAACAGAAGCACGTTCAATCAAAGTGGTTGTAGAAGCCGCTCGTAAAATGCTTTAAGTCTTAAAGTGCTCTGAGTTTTAGAGAGCATTAAGTCTTCAAGTGACATTAAATTTTGAAAATGGCCGCATCGTATGATGCGGCCATTTTTTTGTGCCGTCTGAAAGTAATCAATAGAGAAAACAGACAACAAAAAAGGCGAGTGACTTAATCGTCATTCGCCTTTTTAACAATCTGCTTAAGAGCATTGAGCTCTCATGAGCTTATTGGTTTTTAGTACTCTAGATCTTCACTGCCACCCGCAGCTGTAAACCATGCCGTTAGGTGTGTTTTAAGATCTTTCAATTCGTCAGGGCCAATCAATGCAAGGCCAAGATCTTCAGCTCGTGTGATGTCGTTATGGCGAAGAGGGCGGAAGCTCACTAACATTGCACGTGCTTGTAGGCCACCTAGCAGGTCTCTAAGCGATTCCAGTTTGTACAAGGTGTCATCACCATCATCACGCATGCCTTTGGTCTTACATTCGATGATGTGCAGCTTATTGTTCACCACAGAGGCAACATCAAGCTCGTTACGAACCTCACGTTCACCCAGTTGACGGTATACCTGAACATTCAAAGAACGGTCTTGAATGGTCGGCATGTCATCTTGGATCTGCTTAACTGTGCTGTGAACCAATGTTTCAAGCCATTCACCGTTTGAGAAGCGGCGCGCGTCTTCGTTGGCAAAGGTCAAAATACCATTGTCGTAAGTCGCAATTTTAGCTTCAACCAAATCGCTCAGCAGCATGTTGAGCTCGCGATAGCCTTGTTGCTTCTCAGATAGGCCTACATCAAGTTTTTGTTCTTTACGGCAGGTCGTTGCTAGGTAGTTCAATGTCGCAAGGCCAGGGCCTAGTTCGAGTGCGTTACTTGCCCAACGTTCACCCAGTTCATAAAGTTTCTGATCCAGTTGCGGAGACAGCTGAACATCGCTGAATTCACCGCGAGCACCGAACACAGTTAGGTAGTCGTCGATAGTGATGCGGTCTTGAACTTGTGCGTCTTCTTTACCATTAGGGTACAACCAGCAAAGCTTGTCGCTATTTGGTTCAACCACGAAGATTGGCCAGTGGTAAGTACGGAATACTTCGTACACAGAAAGTAGGCGGTGACGGAGGCCACAACTTGCGTTGAGCTTCACTTCTTGACCGCGTGCTTTGAGGTCTTCGGCAAGGGTTTGGATAGATTCTTTAATGACAGATGTATTTACGATGGTCGGAATTTCGAAAAACTCACTCGTAATGTCGCGCTTGTGCAAAACGCTGTCTAAACGTTTGTACATACTGACTTGATTTTTGTCACCGATAAACACGATGTGAGTGCTGACCGTTCGGTTATCAAGTAATGGGGTGAGCAAGCGAATGGGGTCTTGATCGATAATGCCAACATGAACAGCCATATAAATTCCTTAATAGCGGCTCGCTCATAAAGGTGAAAGAAAAAACGGGAAGCAGCAAGCCTTAATAATCATATAATGACAAAGCTCATAAAAAACAAGGGCAACCCTTGATAAAAGTTGCCCTAGCTCAATTAGTCACCACTATTGGGTAAAAAGTCTCAACAATCTCACTAAATATCTATCGATTCTTCATTTATCTATAGTTTGAATTGATGTACTAAATCACCTTGCTGATTCGCCAAAATTGTTAGGTTTTGGCTTGCCTCCGCAATTGAAGACATCGCTTGGTAACTCTTATCTGCGATGTGGTTGATGTCTTCGATGTTGCGTGCAATATCACCAGACGTTTCACTCTGCTCAGCGGCTGCTTGAGAGATGTGTGTACTCATGTGGCTGATCTCTAGAATCAAGGCTTGGATCTCTTCCATCGCACTGTTTGCACTTGAAGCTTGTTGAACCGACATGTCCATATCGTTCATACAGCTTTCAATTACGTTACTTGCAGTTTTCGAGCTTGATTGCAGATTGCTGATCATAGTCTCGATTTCAGAGGTTGATTGAGTGGTCTTCTGTGCTAGCACTCGTACTTCATCGGCAACGACTGCAAAACCACGACCTTGTTCACCTGCACGCGCTGCTTCGATTGCCGCATTAAGTGCAAGTAGGTTGGTCTGTTCAGCAATACCACGAATAACGTCAAGGATTGAACCAATCTGGCTACTCATCTGTTGTAGCTCGCCTACAGCGCCCACTGATTCAGTAAGGCGAACTTCAAGCTGATTAATGGTGCTGATGTTGGTGTTCATGATCTGACGACCAGACTCAGAAGCCGATTCTACTTGTTGAACCATGGTGAGTGAGCTTTGCGCGCTGTTCGCCACTTCTTGTACAGAATGAGACATCTCTGTCATTGCGGTCGCAACAGTCGCGGTTTGCTCACGTTGGCTGTTCAATTGAGCCTGCGTTTCAGATGACGTCTTCTGGTTGACGCTTGCAGTCTTAGTTAAGTCATCTGAAGCATCATTCAACTTCACAAGGATATTGTGCAGGTTGTCAGCCAAGGTGTTGATGTGACGGCTCACGCGGCTGAATTCGTTGTCGTAGCGAATATCGATACGCTGAGTCATATCACCTTCAGTTAGACCTTCTAATGTACCGAGGATGCGAGTTAATGGCTCTCGTACGCTGTGTGCAATGTGGTAACCAATCGCAGCAGCGAACACAGTCACAACAATGCCAATGGCAATCGCGTTGAATAGGCCTTTGTCGTAGATGCTGCTTGCGTCAGCGAGTGATGAGTTAAGTTGCTCTTCAGCGGTCACGTTGAATGAGTCCAAAACAGCCATCGCTTGGTCAACTTCTAGAGCTAGGTTAGCGATGTTCACGTACAACGCTTGTTTGGCTTGTAGGTAGTTGTTGTGTTTGTCTAGTACGCCACCTTTCTGACCAACGTCTTTGGTGAACTTCTGAACCGACTCATCGAAGACATTTTTAAGTGCTGGTAGTTGTGTTGATAGACCTCGATAAGCGTAGTTAAGATGAGTAACGGCCTTTTTGTTTTGGTTAAGGGCTTTTTGAACGAAGGCAACATCAGAGCTAGCAAGTGCATCAGAGGTAATAACTTCTGCGTCTTGCAGTTTGATGAAGTAGCTCTTTGCCATCACTTTTACAGAGATGCTTTTTTGGTCGGCAACGTACTCTTTCATACCAACGGTTAATTCTGAATGTAAGCGTTGGAAGTCACGAGACGCTTTTTGTACATGTTCTTGTGCTTCGAACATCGCGACGTAGTTGTTCATCGCTTCGTCAGCTTCGGCGAAGTAGCGTTCTTCCATTGCTCTTAATTGCGCGATACGTTCAACAAGTGAAGCATTGTTTTGGCTTGCCGCTTCTAAACTACCGAGAACTTCTGAAAACGAGTTTTGTGATGCAGCAAATTCTGTACGCATTGCAGACATGCGTTCAGCGTTTTGTGTGGTTAAGAAATCTTTGAATGACTTATCAGCAGAAAGCAATTGAACACTCGTTTGATTTGAAAGCGCGACAAGTGGTAATGAGGTTTCTGAGACACTCTCAAAATTGCTGTGTATCTGATTCATGCTGTTCATCATGATGGTTATCGTGACTGCGAACATGATGATGATCAGTGCGAAACCAGCGTACATACGCTTGATCACAGATCCCTTCATGGCTTTCTCCCTAAATAAAAATGCAGACCTAATGTCAGGTCAAAGTAAAACTAACAAAATTATCATCATTCTATTGAGCTCGGCTTACGCATTTTATGACGCACACGTCAAAAATAGCGCTCAGTTATAACCAACATGCCATTCTTGAGAGCTAAGGCTCGTTTTCTTTGATTTGAACGGTGTTTTTTATTATGCTTTAAAGCAGATTTATTGTGGTTTGATGCGGCATAGCGCATACTCAAAGCATTAAAAAATAAATGTTTTATCGGAGAGAAACATGGCTGAAGAAACCATTTTTACTAAGATCATCAACAAAGAAATCCCAGCAGATCTACTATACCAAGACGATTTAGTAACCGCATTTCGCGATATTAACCCTCGCGCGCCAAGCCATATCCTAATCATCCCAAACAAGCTGATTCCGACAACTAACGATGTTGAAGTCCAAGATGAAGCGATGATGGGGCGCATGTTTACTGTTGCTCGCAAGTTAGCAAAAGAAGAGGGCATTGCAGAAGATGGCTATCGTCTTATCGTGAACTGTAACTCTCACGGTGGCCAAGAGGTTTATCATATTCACATGCACTTGGTTGGCGGCCGTCCACTTGGCCCCCTATTAATGAGCTAATAAAAAGTTAATGAGCTAATGAAAAGCTAACGAGTTAATGAAAAGCTAACGAGTTAATGAAAGCTAATGAGCTAGTTTAAACGCGCTCATTAGTGGGTTAACACAAGTAGTTAGTTGGAAAATTTGTAGTTTGTATGCCAACTTTAAGTTCTATCTGTTGTCTGAACATCGGCATCGCCTAGGCAGAGGCTAAATCAGTAGGGTTTCAACTGGCTTGAGATCGTTTTTACAACGCGTTTCGTTTTGATAATGAGACCATTAAAGGTCAGCAGACCCTAATAAAGTAGGCATTTTAAACATGCACGGAGACGATAAGTGAAGCAACAGTTTAGATTCGCTTCCATTGCCCTGTTATCGGCGTTGACCGTAGGTTGTGCGAGTATGTCTGCAGGAAGCCTGTTCAGTCATTACAGCGCACAAAACAAAGCGATCTACCAAGCCGTTAAATCTGGAGATTATTCAGAGGCTCAGCAAGAGCTACCAGATTACGCGGCAGGCGACATCCTTGATAACTTTGAAAGAGGCAGAATTAATCTGCTGGATCAAAAATACCCTGAGAGTAAGGCTTCGTTTGAAGTGGCTGATCAGGCGGTTACTGAGCAGCAACGCAAAGCCGTGATCTCAATCTCAGACAGTGCAACCAGTGTGGGTGCGTTGGCTGTGAATGACAATATTACCGAGTATGTGCCAGCCGATTACGAGTTGGGCTTTCTTCATCTGTATCTCGGTTTAAATTACCTCAAGAAAAACGATTTAGAAGGTGCGGTGATTGAAATGCGTCGCGCCAACCAAGTTCAAGAACAAGCGAAGAAGCAACGCGAGGCTGAGTTAGACAAAGCAGCCAGCGATGCGAAGAAGCAAGGCTTGTCTGCCAATGTGGGTAGCATCCTTGCCAATTACCCTGATGCGGGTAAGAAACTGCAGTCAGTACAGAATGCGTATCTGATGTTCTTGTCTGGTCTGCTTTATGAAGCGTCAAATGATTTAAACAGCGCCTACGTTGACTATCGTCGTGCTTTGGCTGTGATGCCAGATAACCAAGAAATCATCGATAGAACCATGGCAACAGCCGCTCGTTTAGGGATGCGACAAGATTTAGCAACATTAGAAAAACGCTATAAGCAATCTTCTAAACTTAGTGCAGGTGAAGGGCGAGTGATTGTTCTTCAAGAGCAGAGCGCTGTGCAAGCTATGGACAGTTGGCGACTGGATTTGCCTGTTTATGACAGTCGCGATCAGGGGGCAATATACTCTCTTGCGCTGCCATATTACCCAAGTCAAAACGTAGAGCGTTTTTCTGCCTTGCGAATCAGCGGACAGCCGCTACAAGAACATTTGATCACTGATGTAAACGCGATGGCGCAGAACGATCTATCGGAACGTATGACAAGCATTGTTATTCGCCAAGCGCTACGTGTAGTCGCGAAAGATCGCATTCGAAAAGAAGCAACCAAAGGCGATGATGTCGGTAATATTCTGTTCAACGTGTGGAACACACTGACAGAGCAACCAGACACTCGCAGTTGGCAATCATTACCTGCAGAGATTAAGAGCAGTACGTTTGTAGCAAATAGCGGTCAATATACGTTGGAAGCGGGCGCTAAAACGTACGACTTTGATATTCGAGAAGGGCAGACCACCTTGGTGTGGATTTCTCGACAAGGAAACAATGCAACAATGTGGCATAAACAGCTAGGGAGGCTGTAATGAAAAAGTGGTTAGTGAGCTTAGCAGCGGTTATGGCTCTGGCTGGTTGTGCTGATAATACAGCTGGCGTAAGGGTCGATAGTCTGACTCAGAACGTTTTCTTTGGTGACAAGGTATTGGGCAGCCGTTTACAGGTTGAAGATATTCGCACCGATCTGGTCGACGGTCATACGCGAGGAATCGTTCGTTTAAACAGTAACTATAAAGGCGATCAACATATTCTTTATCGTTTTTACTGGTACGACGATGCCGGGCTTGAGGTCAACCTTAAACAAGGTCCTTGGAAGCAAGCGATTGTTCGTGGTTTTGAAAGTATTTCGTTGTCGGAAGTGTCGGTAAACCCGAAAGCGACTCAGTTCAGAGTCCAGTTCCGAGAGCAGTAAGTTAGATTAAACGGGTCTCATGATTCGTAAATACAAGAATTTAAGAGTGTGGGTAACCCCGCTCAGTGATAAGTTGAGGAAACAAAATGAAAAAGAGTGTCATTGCGCTACTAGGTTTAGCGGTTATTTTAGGCGGTTGTTCAAACAAGGTAAGCTACGGTGATGCACAAGCAGTAGAAACCACGACAATCGATTTCGGTTCAACTGACCTTCAAACGATTGCGGGTGAAATGGTCGATAGCATGATGGCGTCTGGTTCTGTGTCTTACATTACTCGTGAACAGCGTCCAATCGTGTTTGTAGAGCGAATCAAGAACAAAACAAGTGAGCACATCGATACTGAGTCAATCACTGACACTATCAGTACTAAGATGCTGAACTCTGGTAAGTTCCGTTTCGTTGATATGGACCGTGTAGAGTCTGTTCGTGACCAATTGAACTTCCAAAACAACGATGAGCTTGTAAACCAAAGTTCAGCGATTCAATTCGGTAAAATGGTTGGTGCTCAGTACATGCTGTACGGCAACCTATCAAGCATCGTTAAGAAAGCGGGTAGCGATGAAGACGTATACTACAAAATGACGATGCGTCTAATGGATCTTGAGTCTGGCTTGATTGAATGGGCTGACGAGACTGAAATCCGTAAGCAACAATCTAAGAGCCTACTAGGCCTTTAATTTCGCTTACTTGCCAACTATGCGCAGCCGGATTTGACAATGTCTAGTATTGGCAGCGCTTAATCTTGACAGCGTATAGCTTGGTCACACGCCAATGCAGTGCATGATGTGCTGTTTATGAAGAGACACTGGCTTTTGGCCAGTGTCTTTTTTGTAGGGAATGAAGACGTTTATAGGGAGTAAATATGGCAATTTTTTCTTGGTCTGAGGCTAAGCTTCTTGATACCAGTTTGAGTTCGCTTGACGGTTACTTTTCTGAGCCTCCAGTTAGAGCTCAAACGCTGACCGGCGGGTTGACCAATCGATGTTGGAAGTTGGTCGATGCCGATGGTACTGCGTATGTTTGGCGGCCAACCACACCTATCACCAAAGCGTTCTTCATTTCTCGCCATGAAGAGTACCAAGTGCTGTCTGCCATTGAGCGACTCGGTATCGGGCCAAGCCCAATGGTAGTGAATGAGCAGGGGTTACTGGTTGAGTGGATTGCGGGTGAGACACTTTACGAAGATCTAGAACTCGATGACCTGTTGAAAACGCTGATCTCTGTTCATCTGGTTAATACTGCGCGATTACCACTGCAACCATTCAGTTTCACGGCGCGAGTCGACCATTACTGGCTGCAGCTTGATGCGATTCATAAGACGGAAGCCTGCACTAAGATTTATCAAGAGTGGCGCGTGGCTCCGAGTATTACCAATGTTGACCTGTCTTTGTGCCATTTTGACTTAGGTGGTTATAACCTAGTGAGAAACAGTGACTGCATTAAGATTATTGATTGGGAATACGCTGCGCTCGCAGACCCTAGGCTCGATTTGACATTAACCATTGCGGTTGCTGGCGCGCCAGTCACAGAAGCGGTTGAGAAGTACTGTCAGCTGCGAGGAATCCATGATGTTCAGCCTTGGCTTGATGGTGTAGAAGCATGGTTACCAAGAAGCCAGATGATGGCGATGCTATGGTATTTACTTGCTCATCAGCTTTGGGGCGATGAAAGTTATCTGCGTGAAGCGGAGGCTCTGAGTCACACTTTATGTAGCTAGGATCACGTTTAGGAAGTGAAAAATATAATTTCTCAGCTGTTACCTTTAAAACCTTGTTTTTCGTGTTAGATTGATCAAAACGTACCAATATTCAACGGGGGAGGTACAATGATTATCTATCTACATGGCTTCGACTCAACAAGCCCAGGCAATCACGAAAAAATACTGCAGTTGCAATTCATTGATGATGACGTTCGTTTCATCAACTACAGTACTTTGCATCCAAAACACGATATGCAGCATCTGCTAAAAGAAGTGCATAAGGTGATAGAGCAATCCGATGATCCGCATCCCATTATTTGTGGTGTAGGTTTAGGTGGTTTTTGGTCTGAGCGTATTGGTTTCTTATGTGGGATTAAGCAGGTGGTGTTCAACCCTAATCTGCACCCTGAGAACAACATGGTAGGTCGAATTGACCGTCCAGAAGAGTACGAAGACATCGCAACTAAATGTGTTGCTCAGTACCGTATGAAAAACAAAGGACGCTGTTTAGTGGTGCTTTCTCGTGAAGATGAAATTCACGACAATACCAAAACAGCTGCCGCGCTAGAAGATTACTATGATGTAATCTGGGATGAGAAAGAGAGTCATAAATTCAAAAAGATCTCTCAACATCTTCAAGCAATGAAAGCGTTCAAAAACGCTTAATCAATCCAGATGTTTTATAAAAGCAGTGCTCAATGAGTGCTGCTTTTTCACATCTGAACCTTAGAGATTGGTATTGATAAAGTAGTTGTATATGTTTTATCGGTCGGTTTGTGCATTTATAGATCAGTTTGCGCAAACGTTAACTAATTAGTCGCGAATCCTCATTGAGGGTAAGGATTTTTTTGTTGCGGTCATCTTTTTGCTATATATAATGTTCCCAAGCAAAATATTTTGACAAATATCAAAAAAAATTGAGAGCGAGTGAAAAAACTTGCCCATAATTTGTGTTCTGCCTCTCAGGTAGTCACCTTTTATATCCACGTGAGCAAAGCAACAAACCATTATTTGTTGTTTGTAACCCCTCTAACTACTCGGTGAGCTGTCGTTATTCTTTTTCGCGGTAACCCAATTTGTAACAGCCTTCGCATTCAAGGCCGAGTAGATACATAGAATTTATCGGTTGGAGTAATCGAGCCGAACCCCATTTATTCATTTTGTAGAGGATTGTCATTGTGACAAAAATTATCGTAGTAGGCGGCGGTGCTGGTGGTTTAGAACTAGCAACTAAGCTAGGCCGCACTTTAGGTCGTAAGAAACGTGCCCAGATTACTCTGGTAGACCGTAAAGCAAGCCACCTATGGAAACCATTACTTCATGAAGTAGCAACGGGCTCACTGGATGAAGGTGTTGATGCATTAAGCTACCGTGCGCACGCAAAAAACCATTACTTCGATTTCCAAATGGGCAGCCTGAACGACATCGATCGTGAGCGTAAAGTGATTGCACTAAGCGAGCTTACAGACGAGCACGGTGAACTGCTGATGCCAAGCCGTGAACTTGAATACGATATTCTAGTGATGGCGCTAGGCTCAACGTCAAACGACTTCAACACTCCAGGCGTTCGTGACAACTGTATTTTCCTTGATAGCCCAGAGCAAGCACACCGTTTCCGTACAGAAATGAACAATCAGTTCTTAAAGCTTCACGCTAAGAACGGTCAAGGCACGGTAGACATCGCGATTGTTGGTGCTGGTGCAACTGGTGTAGAGCTTTCTGCAGAGCTACACAACGCCGTTAAAGAACTTCGTACTTACGGCTTCGGCGACCTAGATTCAAGCAAGCTGAACGTAAACCTAGTTGAAGCGGGTGAGCGTATTCTTCCAGCTCTACCTCCTCGTATTTCAAGTGCAGCACACTCTGAGCTAACCAAGCTTGGTGTGAACGTTCGTACGAATACGATGGTGACTCAGGCGGATTCTGACGGCCTAACAACCAAAGATGGTGACAAGATCCCAGCTCAAATCATGGTATGGGCAGCAGGTATCAAAGCACCAGATTTCATGAAAGATATCGGTGGTCTTGAAACCAACCGTATCAACCAGTTGGTTGTGAAGAACACGCTGCAAACAACACTGGATGACAACATCTTTGCAATCGGTGACTTGGCGCAATGTACACAAGCAGACGGTTCATTCGTTCCGCCACGTGCACAAGCGGCTCACCAAATGGCAAGCTGTGCATTCAGCAACATCATTGCTAAGTTGAACGGTCGTGACCTGAAAGACTACATCTACAAAGACAAAGGCTCGCTAGTTTCACTTAGCCGTTTCTCTACGGTAGGTAGTTTGATGGGTAACCTGACGAAAGGCTCGATGATGGTCGAAGGTCGTATTGCTCGTGTGGTTTACATCTCTTTGTACCGCATGCACCAGATGGCGCTTCACGGCTTAATCAAAACATCACTGATGATGCTGGTTGGTCGTATTAACCGTGTACTTCGTCCAAACCTAAAGCTTCACTAATCAGGTAAGCCTTCTCAGAGCATTACGCTGATAATAAAAAAGAGCTCTTCGGAGCTCTTTTTTGATCGTGTCGATTATGGATTATCGCAGGTGTTGAACTCATTTCTGCTGTTAAGACGTTGGAGGTAGCACAGAATAAACCACGCCATCTTTCGGCTTACCGTTAAACAGAAATCGATTCTGGGCAATGGTTTCTCGCTCAGCGCCACACTTCTCGATCAACTTTTGGCTGGGTAGGTTCTCGGTATCGCAGACAATTTCCAAACGCGTTAACTTGAGTTGCGCGAAACAAAATTCAAATAGGGCGAACATCGCTTCTTTGGCGATCCCTCTCCTTTGAAAGTCATCACCGACCCAATAACCTAAACTCGCCATATTAAAGGTGTGGTAAAGCTCATTAATGGCAACCATACCGACTAACTTATCGCTTTTTCGTTCAAAGATGCCAAAGCCAAACGCATCGGCTTTCACCCAGTTCAGGCGAGTTGCCAGAATAAATTTCTCGGCCTCGACGATAGAAAACTCTCTATGACACCAGTCGACCCATGGCAGCAAGCTAGGGGAGGACTTAACCAGCTGAGAAAATTCTTGAGCATCTGAGGCCTCAATGATTTTAAGGCTAAGATTTTGTGTGTTGATCTGAAATTCAGGGCTCATAGGACGTACCAAGTAACGTGTAAGTACTGAACCAAGAGAGTCAGTACAGAATAAAGATAGATAGCACTTAATAAAACGCCCTCACTAGGAGGGCGGATTGAATTATTTATATAATTATAGCCGAATCGGCAAGTAACTTACTGCGCTACACGTCGAACTTGAATCACCATTCCAAGAAGTGGGTGGTCAAGGTAGTGAGTTTCTGTACTGCGCATACGACGTTTTTGGTCCATGCGGTAGCTCTTAAGGAACTCTTGGACTTCAACCGTCGGAGAAATTTCAGTTAGATTGCCTACCTGGACGTTGCTTTCTGCGCCACTTACTGGTGAATCTAGCTCAATTTGTTGCTCTTGTAGAGTCACTTCACGAACGCTTGGCGCTTTTAAATCTAATGTCGTTTCAGCGTATAGGTAGTGCTGAACGTAGATTTGCAGCTTGCCGTCTAATTCGTAGAGTGGCTTATCAATGGTCTCTTCTTGGAACCCATCAGCGCTGCCTGCAGTGATTGCGCCTTTTTCAGAGCCATCAGCATTAAACTGTTTAGAGAAATCTTTACCTGCTTGAATATGGAAAACAGGTGCCGAGCTCTTACCTTGGTCGCCTTGACGCCAAGCGGTATGCATCAGAACTTCAAAGCCAGCGTGTTTACGTAGCTTGTCTTTTTGAGGTGTTAACTTATATTCCGAGTAAGGAAGCATTTGAACGCCTTTCTTTGCTCGGTATTGGGTATCTTGAAATGAACCAACACGCTCAAGTGAAATCTTAGGCTGTGTATTTGGCCAAGATTCGTTCACCTTCTCTGCATCAACAGCGCGCTTAAAAATGATCACTTCTATATCAAATTGTCTCTGCGCCAAACTTGGCAGTGAGACGAACAATAGTAGCAGTGGGATCAGTCTTTTCATTTTTACTCCGTCTTCCAGCCGAACTACCGGCTGGATAATTTATATGTGCAAGTGGATTGGGTCTTATGCTGAAGGCAGCAAGTTTTGTCTGAATTCGCCCAATAAATCACTAACAAATTGAATTCGTTTCCGTCTGTCGACCAATGGTATCGTAAACTTGAACTTTGTTGGTCCTTCCATTGAAAACTTTTGCGGTTGAGATTGCAACAGTTTAACAAGGTAGGTCGGGTTTATGTCAGCATCCGGGTAGAATTCTAAGAATCCACCCTTATCGTGGGCTTCAATTTTCTTCGCTTTGATAGACGCTGCGGCTAATTTTAGCTCAGAAACTGATAACAAGTTCTTGGTTGCATCAGGCAGAAGGCCGAAGCGATCAATCAGCTCGACTTTCAACTCTGCCAATTCGTCGGAGTCACTCACACTCGCAATACGCTTATAGGTAGACAAACGTGTATTGATGTCTGGGATGTAGTCATCTGGTAATAGTGCTGGCAAACGCATCTCAATTTCAGTTTGTTCACGCAGTAGGTCATCAAGCGATGGCTCTCGACCTTCCTTCAATGCTTCAACCGCTTGTTCAAGCATCTCCATGTACAAGGTGAAACCAACTGACTGGATTTGACCACTCTGTTCATCACCTAACAGCTCACCCGCACCACGAATCTCTAAATCGTGAGTTGCTAAGGTAAAGCCTGCGCCCAAGTCTTCGAGCGAAGCAATCGCATCCAATCGCTTGATCGCATCTTTGGTCATTGCTTTAGGGTGTGGCGTTAACAAGTAAGCATAAGCTTGGTGGTGCGAACGACCTACACGACCACGTAATTGGTGCAGCTGTGCTAAACCAAGGTTATCGGCTCTGTCCATCAAGATGGTATTTGCCGTTGGTACGTCGATACCGGTTTCAATGATGGTTGTACACACCAGTAAGTTGAAGCGCTGGTGGTAGAAGTCATTCATGATGCGTTCCAGTTCGCGCTCTCGCATCTGGCCATGAGCTACAGTCACGCGCGCCTCTGGAATCAGCTTTTGCAATGACTCTGCTGTTTTCTCAATCGTGTCGACTTGGTTGTGTAGGAAGTAAACCTGGCCACCACGCATGATTTCACGCAGCACCGCTTCTCTGACGATGGCATCATCACTCTCGCGAACGAAGGTTTTAATTGCCAAGCGTCGTGCGGGTGGTGTAGCGATGATCGAAAGGTCACGCATGCCACTCATTGCCATGTTCAGCGTTCGCGGGATCGGTGTCGCAGTAAGCGTTAGAATATCGACATCCGCACGCATCGCTTTCACTTTCTCTTTCTGACGCACACCAAATCGGTGTTCTTCATCGACAACCAGCAAGCCAAGGTCTTTAAACTTAATATCACTCGAAAGTAGCTTGTGAGTACCCACTAAGATATCGACCTTACCGTCGGCGACATCTTGCATGATCAACTTCTGCTCTTTAGCTGATTTGAATCGGGATAGAACCTCAACACGAATCGGCAAGTTGGCGAAACGGTCACGGAAGTTCTCGAAGTGTTGCTGAGCAAGTAGGGTAGTAGGAACTAACACCGCCACTTGTTTACTGTTATCCGTACAAACGAATGCTGCGCGCATTGCGACTTCTGTTTTACCAAAACCAACATCACCACACACTAAGCGGTCCATGGCTTTTGCTTGGCACATGTCAGACATCACCGCATTGATTGCCATCGCTTGGTCATCGGTTTCTTCAAATGGGAAGCCAGATTTGAAGGTTGCGTATTGCCCGCGATCTAAAACAAATTTATAGCCAGGTTTAAGCTCACGCTTGGCGTAAACATCCAGCAGCTCTGCAGCAACGTCACGTACTTTTTCAGCGGCACGCTTACGCGCTTTTTGCCACGCCTCACCACCTAGTTTGTGTAGCGGTGCAGACTCTTCGGCGCCACCAGAGTAACGTCCAATAAGGTTCAAAGACGCAACGGGCACGTACAGCTTGGCATCGTTTTGGTACTCAAGTGTCACATATTCGGTTTTCATGCCACCGGCTTCGAGTGTCTGCAAGCCGATGTAGCGACCAATACCGTGGTCAATGTGCACTACAGGTTGACCTGGTTTAAGTTCGGCTAAGTGACGAATGACAGTGTCGCTGTTAACACTTTTTTTGTCTTTCTTACGGCGCTGAACAACGCGATCACCCAACAGGTCGCTTTCACAGATAAGGGCGATGTTTTGCTCTTCATGGATAAAACCGTGTTCAGCAGAGCCAAGGATGAGGCTGAACTTGTCTTTGCCTTTAATTGAGGCATCGAGGTTTTCAACTTCGCTTGGTCGTACTTTAATACCACGAAGCAGTTCACTCAGCGCTTCACGACGACCTTCTGATTCAACCGAAAAGACCACTTTTCCTTCGAAGGCTTCAGTGAACTTTCTTAGGTTTGCGAGTGGTTCTTTATTCTGATGCTGAACACTGAGATCAGGAAGAGACACAACCGGAAGGTTGGTACGTCCAGCTTTCTCTTCAATTGAATCTAAGCTCAGATTGACTTGTGGCTTCTGTTTGAAGTGTGCGAACAGCTCGTCTTTCTTCAGCCACAGTTGTTCAGGCGTGAGAAGTGGCCGTAATGGGTCAACACCGCGCTGTTCGTATCGATGAGCAACGTCCGTTAGGAATGAGTCTACTGCAGTCTCGACATCACCTAGAATCAGCAGTTGCGCTTCATCGGCAACGTAATCAAACAAGGTTTCTGTGTGATCGAAGAACAGCGGTTGCCAGTACTCGATACCAGCAGGCCAAGTACCCTTAGAAACCTGCATATAAACCGATTCTGGTTCGCGGCGCGCATCAAACTGTTGGCGCCAACGAATACGGAAATCTTCAATCGCCGTTTCCGAGGTTGGGAATTCGTGAGCAGGCAGCAGGCGGATCTCAGAGATGTCTTCGATAGAACGCTGGTTTTCAGGATCGAAGGTACGAATGGTATCGATCTCATCATCGAAGAAATCGATACGATACGGGTCTTTGCTGCCCATCGGGAACAGGTCGAGAATCGAACCACGACTTGCGTATTCACCTGGGCCAAACACTTGATCAACGTAGCGATAGCCGGATTTTTCAAGCTGTAGGCGAAGTTTCTCAAGCGAGTAGAGATCGCCCGTTTTCACCATTAACGTGTGTTGTAGCAAAAAGTCTCGCGGTGACTGGCGTTGCAATAACGTGCTGATCGGAACGATCGTGATGCCATCTTTTAATGTTGGCAGTGCGTAAAGGCGTGCGATACGATCTGAGATGATCTCTTGGTGCGGCGAGAAGCTATCGTATGGCAGCGTTTCCCAGTCAGGGAATAATGCGACTTCATGTGCCGTAAACTGTTCAATTTCAGATTGAAGCTTAAGCGCCACTTGTGGGTCGGGTACAGCCAAGACGGTATGGCTGTTGTGTTGCTCTGCGAGTTTGGCAATGGCAAGAGCGAGAGACGAACCGACTAGGTTACCGATGTGCTTTTTGTCACCGGCACCTTTAAGTTTAGGTAGTGTAAATATGGATTTTTTGGTCATGTTAATTTACTTGTTATCTCGGTCTAGAGAGCGTTGACGCAAGAGTTTCTGTTGTTGATAAAGTGCCGCTTTAATTAGCAGGTCTTGGTCGGTATCGCGAAGATGAGCGTATTTAAATTTGATTTCGAAACCTGAGTCTTTCGCCTCGCTAGCAAATACTTCTGCGTAGCAATAAATGGCTGCAGCTGGGTGCTCTAGAAAAAGTTTGGCTTTTACTAAGCGACCCGGTTCGATGTCTGCTTTTGAAAAGCAGGAAAACTGACTCGCACCAAATGAATAGGTGTGAGTGCGAAATTTCTCATCATCTTGCTGCGATAACATAAAGCTCAACAAGAGGTTTAATTTTGAGTTTTGTGCATCCAATAAACTGGTGACATTCTTCAAGTCGCTGTTTTTCAGTTCCGCTCGAGCGCTGTCAGCTAACAGATCCAATTGGCTAAATTCACTTGCCACCACAAATGGTGCTGGGATCTCAGATTCGAATTGAATTTGAGAAGGTAAAGTGAAGCCGCTGTCCATTGGTTCAATATTAGCGGTAAGGCTATGGTGAACGGTGAAAAACTCTTGTTCTGTCATGCGTTAGTTCCTTGAAGTGATCTATTGATTATCGCTATGTGGCCGCAGTAATCAAGGTCAGTTAATTGAAAGTCTCAAATAGTTGTTTGAAATTTGGCTATTTGACAAGGTTCTGTTTTTCAAGCCTAACTAATTGAGTTAATTCACTCTATATTTTCAATTAACCCCTACACAGTAACAGCAATACCCGTTACATTAACCCGCATCCCCTTTAGATGGTTCAAAGTATGTTTCATCCTATTTCGTTGTTTGTTGGCCTACGCTATTTGAAAGGCCGTTCAGGTGATCGCTTTAGCCGTTTTGTTTCTTATATGTCGACGGCAGGTATCACCATTGGTGTGCTGTCTTTGGTTACTGTTTTATCGGTAATGAATGGATTCGAAGCGCAGTTAAAAGATCGAATTCTTGGTGTTCTTCCTCAAGCGGTGGTTTATGAGCAAGGTGGCACCACCTCTCTTTCTGCCCAAGCGCCTAATTTTGCAGAGCAAATCTCGCTTAATGGTCACGTTGAACCGATTGTCCGCAGTGAGGCGGTGATTCAGAGTCCGGCTCAGTTATCTGCGGGGCTATTAATCGGTATTGAACCTAATTCAGATGACCCTCTTCAAAACCACTTGATTGCGGGCAGATTGTCTTCACTTAAAGCGGGCCAGTATCAGCTATTTCTTGGTCACACCTTGGCGAGAAATTTGAAGGTATCTATGGGTGACAAAGTTCGCCTGATGGTGACCAGCGCGAGCCAGTACACCCCATTAGGTCGTATTCCAAGCCAACGAAATTTCACCGTTGCCGGTATTTTCAATACAGGTTCTGATATCGACGCTCAACTGATGGTGACAGACATCCAAGACGCTGGGCGTTTGATGCGTTATAAATCAGACACTATTTCAGGCTGGCGACTGTTTTTTGAAGACCCGTTTGAAGTCGCAGAGTTATCAACTCAGCCATTACCGGAAGGTTGGTTGTGGAGCGACTGGCGAGACCAACGAGGTGAGCTATTCCAAGCCGTTCGTATGGAAAAAAACATGATGGGTTTAATGCTTGGGCTTATCATCGGTGTTGCTGCTTTCAATATTATCTCAGCACTTATCATGGTGGTGATGGAGAAGCAGTCTGAAGTCGCGATTCTTAAGACCCAAGGCATGACTGATGGTCAAGTCATGGGGATCTTCATGGTTCAAGGCGCAAGTAGTGGCGTGATTGGTGCGCTCTCTGGTGGTGTGTTAGGCGTTGCTCTAGCGATGAACCTTAATACTATTTTAGAGGCGATGGGCGTTGCTCTATTCTCCTTTGGTGGACAGTTACCAATTTTGATTAACCCAATTCAAATCGCTGTTGTTGTGGTTCTGGCTATTGCACTTAGCCTGATTGCCACTGTATTCCCTTCTTATCGTGCATCGTCTGTGAAACCTGCTGAGGCCCTTCGTTATGAGTAATTTTCTTCAATGTAATGATATCCGTAAAACGTACCGTGAAGGCTCGTTAGATACTGAGGTGCTCAAGGGAGTCAGCTTTGACATCGAAAAGGGTGAGCTAGTAGCAATCATCGGTACCTCTGGCTCGGGCAAAAGTACCTTACTGCATATCTTAGGCGCATTAGACGATGCTTCTGCGGGCAGTGTGAGTTTTCTTGGTCAAGATTTAGCATCTTTGAGTTCGAATAAGCAGGCGAAGCTTCGCAACCAGCATCTTGGCTTTGTGTATCAGTTCCATCATCTTCTATCTGACTTTTCAGCTTTAGAAAACGTGGCGATGCCGTTATTGATTGGCGGCGAAAAGCCCGCTAAAGCAAAGCAAGAAGCACAACGTTTGTTGGACAAAGTTGGATTGAGTCACCGCGTGGACCACCGACCTTCAGAGCTTTCTGGTGGCGAGAGGCAACGTGTGGCGATTGCTCGTGCATTGGTGAATAAGCCTGCGCTAGTGTTGGCGGATGAACCAACCGGTAACCTTGACCATAACACCGCACTGTCTATTTACGACTTAATGCGTGAACTGAACCGTGAATACGATACTGCCTTTTTGGTCGTGACTCACGATGGTGAACTTGCCGGTAAGATGGATCGCCAACTTCACATGCAAGATGGTTTACTGGTCAACGTAGAAAAAGAGGAGAGCTAAGTGTTTTCCTCTTTATCTCTATTGATAGGCGGCCGATTTAGCCGTGCGAAACAACGAGACAAGATGGTGTCGTTCATCTCATTGTCTTCGACCATTGGTATTGCGGTTGGTGTCGCGGTGATCATTATCGGCTTATCTGCGATGAATGGCTTTGAGCGAGAGCTTCAATCACGAGTACTTTCTGTCATTCCTCATGGTGAATTTGAAGGCGTGAATGAGCCTGTGACTCGTTGGGAGCACGTGATTGAGGAGTCGGTTAAGCACGATAAAGTCGTTGCTGCTGCGCCTTATGTGAAAATTACTGCGCTTGCTGAAAAGGGCAAAGAACTCAAAGCAATTGAAGTTCGCGGCGTTGATCCGCAGCTAGAACAACAGGTATCAAGCCTATCGAGTTTTATCGATAAGCAAGCTTGGAGCGAGTTTAAGGCAGGGCAACAACAGATCATTTTGGGTTCTGGTGTAGCGAATGTGCTGGGTGCGAAAGTCGGTGATTATCTGACTTTGATGATTCCGACGGTAAACGGTTCTGTGAAGGTTCAGGCACCAAAACGTGTTCGAGTGAAAGTGGTTGGCTTGCTGACGCTTAATGGTCAGATAGATCACAGTTTGGCGCTAATCCCGATTGGTGATGCTCAGGTCTACGCAAACTTAGGTGAGGCGGTAACTGGGGTTTCTTTGAAAGTGACCGATGTGCTGAACGCGAACTCTATTGTGCGTGAAGTGGGCAATCAGCTTGATGTGTATGTGTATCTACGAAGCTGGCAGCAGAAGTTTGGTTTCTTGTATCGAGATATCCAACTCGTTCGTACCATCATGTATCTGGTGATGGTACTGGTTATTGGTGTGGCTTGTTTCAATATTGTCTCGACGCTAATGATGGCAGTAAAAGACAGAGCATCAGAGATCGCGATTTTAAGAACCATGGGTGCATCAGACGGCCTTGTGAAGCGCATCTTTGTTTGGCAGGGCGTATTCTCAGGCGTGTTAGGCAGTTTAGTGGGCAGTGCAATAGGTGTGCTAGTCGCTCTTAATCTCACGACACTAATCAAAGGACTTGAAAAGTTGGTCGATCACCAGTTCTTGTCCGGTGATATCTATTTTGTCGACTTCTTGCCATCACAACTTGATATGACGGATGTTGTTGTGGTTTCCGGCACTGCGATTGTGCTGAGTTTACTGGCGACATGGTACCCAGCATCACGCGCGGCGAAGTTGAATCCAGCCTCAGTGCTGAGTTCTAAATAGCATTCGCCTAAATAACAGGCCGTCAGTTTTCAGTCGATACAAAAAAGGATCCCAGTGGGATCCTTTTTTATTGAATTCAATTCGTGTTCTTTACGACTTTCGTTACATGCCAATCTTGCAGAGGTAAGTAGCTCATCCGATTTTAACTTGTGTACGTTTTAAGTGAAGCGCATACAAGGTTAGATTGAATAACAAGAAATGGCGTTCAGTGCCTTGCTTGTCGCTTCTTCCAACTTCTTACTACTGAGTAGCGCCATAAACCGCGAATACCAAAGTAGCCAATCATTGCTGAAACCACGCCACAAATCAGACAACCCAATAAGAACGGAGGCCCTATAGTGCTCATTTGCGCCAAGATGAAGTCCCAAGACAATTCGAAATGGAAGGCTTGCGGTGGCACATGCATAACAAACGCCCCGACTTTATAAGCAAAGTAGAAGAGAACAGGCATGGTAACCGGGTTACTGATCCAAACAAGTGCGACAGCTAAAGGCAGGTTAACGCCACATGCGACAGCAAGGCCTGCAGACATAATCATTTGACTTGGTAGAGGGACAAACGCCATGAATAACCCAACAGCAAACGCGCCAGCCGCAGAGCGACGATTAAGGCACCATAAGTTGGGGTTGTACAAAACATTGCCAAAAACTTTCAATGCTTTCTGACGCTTGATTAGATCATGGTCAGGCATAAATCGTTTGATAAACTTTCTTGGCATAGGAGGAAGCTACTCTCTTGTTTAACACTTGGTTCTTGATTTCATTTGCTGCGACAGTTGTGTCTGCCAGCTTCTGGCCTGTGATGCCACATTGGGTTTGGGCACCATTGATGCTGTTGTTACTGCTAGCACCAACAAAGTATAGCGTTTTCCGGAGTGCAAGAGGTCCAGTAACAGCATTGATACTAGTTATCTGCCTAGGGAATGCGATTGAAATACAAACGAGTCGCTTATTCCAATCAGGGCAGAATACTACCATAAATGCGTCGGTTGTTAGCCTTTTTAGTGAAAATAGCCACGGTTTTGAAAGCGTAATAGTAGTCAGATCAATTGGCGGCGAAAAATTAATCTTTCCTCAATTGATAAAATTGCGTTTGTTTACTCCTTTCAAGCTAACTCTTGGAGATGATGTCTATTTATCGGCCTCAATAAAGCCGATATGGGGCAAACTCAACGAAGCCGGCTTTGACCGAGAAAAGTACTTGTTTAGTTCTGGCGTGGTTGCCAATGCAACTTACAGAGCAGATACCAAGTACCGAATTCATTCTAGCACCAACTTACGCGCCCAATGGTTTGAAGCCAGCCTTGAAAGGTTAAGTCTGCTGGCAAATCAAGATCTCATTATCGCTTTGAGTTTTGGATATCGAGACCTTATTCCGCCTCAGCGGTGGGATATGCTTAAAAGCAGTGGCCTGATTCACTTGATGGCTATTTCGGGGCTGCATATTGGGATTGCCTTTGGTATCGGCTATCAGATTGGCAAGATATTAAGGTTACTTTCCCCTTCATTTCTTTGGTTACCTACAATATTCGGGCTCGGCTTGGCGTATTTCTATAGTTGGTTTGCTGGATTCACGCTGCCAACTTTGAGAGCTTTGGTGATGTGCGTTATCGCGAGTTATTTCTTGTGGCGTGGGCAAAATATCAGTTTGCTTCGGTATGTTACTTTAAGTCTGTGCGTGGTTCTGCTGATTTGGCCGTTTTCAGCTTTGTCGAGCAGTTTTTGGTTGTCCTTTGGTGCATTGGGCGCTGTTTTCTATATCGCCTGTAATACTCAGCGCTCAGCTTCAAGCTTTACATTTATCGACCACGCACTCCAACTTATTAAGCTTCAACTGATGCTGACATTCCTTATCGCGCCTTCCTCGATGTTGTTTTTCAAAGGAGTCAGTTTAGTCTCTGTTTTCTACAACTTGTTCCTTTTGCCTTGGGTATCGATGGTGACGATCCCGCTGTTGTTTCTGGCAATGTTTCTAAGCTTAATATCGGAGTCAGTGTCTGGCGTGGTTGGTATAACAGCGCTAGACAATGATTTGGTCAGTCAGCTGTGGAAGTTAGTCGACTTATCGCTTGAGCCTCTCGTATTTAGTCTTCCTTTCTCTGAGCGATTTTGGATCCAAGTCGATAATCAGACGATTGCATTATCAGTATTCCTTATCTTGTTTTTGAGCTTTGTTAGTCGGTATTTCAAGCGAACATTATCGATATTGGTAACTGCAGTGTTTGTGCTGTGGTGGGAGTTCAGCAAACCCCAGCAAGACAAACTAACTATTGATATCTTGGATGTTGGGCATGGGTTGTCTTTGGTCTTGGAAAAGAACAATCAGATTGTTGTTTATGATCTTGGCAATGCGTGGCCAGGAGGCTCGGTTGTTGAGTCTTTGTTGATTCCTACTTTGAATCAGCGGGGGATTTATGAATTAGAAGGCGTGATTGTGAGTCATTTCGATTCTGACCATGCTGGTGGTTATCCGGCATTACTTGAGAACTATACGCCAAAGTGGATAAGAACCAGTCAGAACATTATTCAAGAACGCCAATCTATCACTCAAGCCCCGTCTAATATTCAAACATGTACTATTGGAGAGGTTTGGAACTGGCAAGATGTTGTTTTTGAGGTGTTGTGGCCGCCTAAGCAAGTAAAGAGGGCGTATAACCCACATTCGTGTGTGGTCAAGGTCTCAGATCATAGTGCTGATTTCTCAATGTTGCTCACTGGTGATATTGAACTGGTAAGTGAGTGGTTACTTGCTCGTGAAGGAGAACAGCTAAGGAGTGATGTTATGTTGGTTCCGCATCATGGCAGCGATTCGTCATCGATTAAGTCGTTTATTGAGGCGGTGTCTCCTCAGCTGGCGATAGCTTCTCTTGCCAAAGGCAACCAGTGGGGAATGCCGAGTGAGTTTGTTATTGAACGTTATCAGGAAGCGGGGAGTACTTGGCTAGATACTGGAGAAAGCGGACAAATAACCATCACTCTTAGCAAAGAAGGTTGGCAATATCATGCGATTAGAGAACAACAAGGCGGGCAGTGGTATAGGCAGATGCTCCGTAAGGGAGTAGAATAGATAGATTATTGTGAGAAAATTAAGTGATTCTATGTCAACACAAACAGATGAAACTACCTGGGTCACATTTAAAAGACTTTGGACTTATATTCGATTATATAAGGCCGGCCTAGGTGTTGCGGTAATTGCGCTTATTATAAATGCCGTTTCTGATACCTATATGATTTCCTTACTAAAGCCGTTACTTGATGAAGGCTTTGGTAATGCTGAATCTGACTTTTTACGTACACTTCCACTTATTATCTTTGCCATGATGTTCGTTCGTGGCGTCAGTGGCTTTGTTTCAACCTATTGCTTGAGTTGGGTCTCTGGCAATGTGGTGATGGAAATTCGTCGTAAGATTTTCAGCCATTTCATGCACATGCCTGTTTCTTTCTTCGATAAAGAACAGACAGGCGCATTGCTATCTCGAATTACTTACGATTCAGAGCAAGTGTCTGCAGCAACCAGTAAAGCGTTAGTCAGTATTGTCCGTGAAGGTGCAAGTATTATAGGCTTGTTGACGCTGATGTTCTGGAATAGTTGGCAGTTATCTTTGGTGTTATTTGCTGTAGCGCCTTTGGTTGCGTGGGCGATCAGTATCGTATCGAAGCGATTCAGAAAGATCTCTAAGAACATGCAAACTAGCATGGGTCACGTTGCTTCTTCAGCTGAACAAATGCTGAAAGGGCATAAAGTGGTTCTAACTTACGGTGGTCAAGATCTAGAAAAACACCGCTTTGATAAAGTTAGTAACCAAATGCGCCAACAAAGCATGAAGTTAATCACTGCTCAAGCGGCCGCTAACCCGATTATTCAAATGATCGCATCAGTTGCGATTGTTGTTGTTCTATTCCTTGCTAGTGTCGATTCTATTAAAGCCGAGCTTACTCCTGGTACGTTTACCGTTGTCTTCTCTGCAATGTTTGGTCTATTACGTCCGCTAAAGGCGTTAACTAACGTAACGTCTGAATTCCAACGTGGTATGGCTGCGAGTACGACTCTATTTGGCTTGATGGATCTAGATACCGAGCAAAACAAAGGAACGTTGAAACCTGAAACTGTAACGGGTGAAGTTGCAGTAAAAGATGTCACGTTTACTTATGACGGTGCAGAAAAACCAGCACTTGATAAGGTCAGCTTTAATATACCGAAAGGTAAAACGGTTGCGCTTGTTGGGCGATCGGGTTCGGGTAAGAGTACCATTGCCAACCTATTCACTCGTTTTTATGATGTAGACTCTGGTTCAATTGAGCTTGATGGCCACGACATTCGTGATTACGAATTGAGAAATCTGCGTGAGCACTTTGCTCTCGTTTCTCAAAATGTTCACTTGTTTAACGATACGGTGGCTAACAACATCGCTTATGCAGCAGAAGAACAGTATTCACGTGAACAGATCGAATACGCGGCTAAGCTTGCTCATGCAAGTGAGTTTATCGAAGGCATGGAAAATGGCATCGATACCGTTGTTGGTGAAAATGGCGCAAGCCTTTCTGGTGGTCAAAGACAACGTATTGCGATTGCACGTGCTTTATTAAGAGATGCGCCTGTGCTGATTCTTGATGAGGCGACGTCTGCACTGGATACTGAGTCAGAGAGAGCGATTCAATCTGCACTAGAAGAACTGCAGAAAGACAAAACAGTATTAGTTATCGCACACCGACTCTCTACGATCGAGCAAGCTGATGAGATTCTAGTGGTTGATGATGGTCATATTGTAGAAAGGGGCGCACATGCTGAGCTAATCGCGCATGATGGTGCTTATGCACAATTACACCGAATTCAGTTCAGCGGATAAATTAGGTTTTGTTGTGATCGAAAAGATTTGGTTTAACAATCACCCGTTGAAATATCTTCTCTGGCCGCTATTGTGGCCACTGAGTCTGCTGTTCAAATTGATTAGTGGTCAACGTCGTGATGCTTACCTCTCTGGGAAGAAAGAGACCTACCGCCCGCCTTTACCTGTTATTGTTGTGGGCAATATTACCGCTGGTGGAAATGGTAAAACCCCGGTTGTGATTTGGTTAGTAGAAATGCTTCAGGCTCACGGCTTTAAACCTGGAGTTGTGTCTCGTGGTTACGGTGCAAAAGCACCAAGCTATCCGTTAGTGTTGAATGAAAATACGCCAGCAGAGCATTCGGGTGATGAACCTCGCTTGATTCGTAAGCGAACTGGTGCGCCAGTCGCAGTCGACCCTGTGCGAGCTAACGCAGTGAAAGCATTGCTGAGCAAAGGTGTTGATGTGATTATCACTGACGATGGCCTTCAGCATTACGCGCTTGAACGCGACATTGAATTTGCAGTTATCGACGGCGCAAGACGCTTTGGTAGCGAATGCCTAATTCCTTTAGGCCCGTTAAGAGAGCCTGTATCTCGTTTAGATGAAGTCGACTTTTTGGTTAACAATGGCGGTAAAGCGCATGGGCGAGAGTTCTCGATGTCTTTGCTTCCAAGCCAAGCGGTTAACCTAAAGACTGGTCAGAAAAGGTCTGTGGCAGAATTACAGAAGCTGGTTGCTTTTGCCGGTATTGGCCACCCACCGCGCTTTTTTAAAACATTGGAAGATCTTGATGGTGATGTGGTATTCACACAGGGTTTCGCCGATCATCAAGATTTTGATAAAGATGAACTTCATGCCTTAGCTAAGAAAGGTATGAATCTGATTATGACAGAAAAAGACGCTGTAAAATGCGAAGAATATGCTCAAGATAACTGGTGGTATCTTCCAGTTTCTGCGCAGTTCGATGAAGATTCGCAACAGCAAATTTTAAAAAGAATAAAAGAGGTTATGGAATACTATGGATCACCGTCTACTTGAGATCGTTGCTTGCCCTGTATGTAAAGGTAAACTAACTTTTGACAAGGATAAGCAAGAGCTTGTTTGTAAAATTGATCGCCTTGCTTACCCAATTAAAGAGGGTATTCCTGTTCTTTTAGAACCTGAAGCTCGCACCGTTTCTATGGATGAGGGTAAGTAATGTCTTATACGGTTGTTATACCTGCAAGATACCAATCGAGCCGTTTACCAGGGAAGCCACTTGCTGACATTGGTGGAAAGCCGATGATTCAATGGGTATACGAACAGTCAATGAAAGCGGGTGCCGATAACGTTATTATCGCTACCGACGACGCTCGAGTTGAAAAAGCGGCTAAAGCATTTGGCGCGACCGTTTGTATGACATCACCGAATCACGAATCGGGCACTGAACGCCTAGCTGAAGTGATTGAAGTTATGAATATTCCTGATGATCATATTATCGTTAATGTTCAAGGTGATGAGCCACTTATCCCACCTTCGATCATTAATCAGGTTGCCAACAATCTTGCTAACAGTACAGCTCCGATGGCAACGTTAGGTGTGGAAATCACTCATGCTGATGAAGTGTTTAACCCTAATGCCGTTAAAGTTGTAACCGATAAAGACGGTTATGCCTTGTATTTTAGCCGAGCAACCATCCCTTGGGATCGCGATGCTTACGCGAACAACGGTACTGCAGCGGAATCTCCTTTGCTTCGTCATATTGGTATCTATGCTTACCGAGCGGGTTTTATCAATACCTACATTAACTGGGAACCAAGCACTCTTGAACGTATTGAGTGCCTAGAGCAATTACGAGTACTTTGGTACGGTGAAAAAATCCACGTAGACGTTGCGGCGGAAGCACCTGCGGCTGGTGTTGATACGCCTGAAGACCTAGAAGCGGTTCGAGCTAT
The DNA here is from genome assembly GCF_041471945.1 of Vibrio sp. 10N.261.51.A4. Taxonomy (NCBI): domain Bacteria; kingdom Pseudomonadati; phylum Pseudomonadota; class Gammaproteobacteria; order Vibrionales; family Vibrionaceae; genus Vibrio; species Vibrio sp. 10N.261.51.A4. The sequence goes on along the minus strand of NZ_JBFRPJ010000012.1, from coordinate 153,951 downwards.
TATTGGTTAAGCTTCTTTGAGCTGTTTACAGAACACCACTGAGCCTTGCTTATTGCGAGGCTTTTTTATGTCTATAGAAAATTGCGAACGTGTCTTATGGATCTAAGCTCGCGTATTGACCTAAGCAAACGGATATTGGGCTGGTTGCATTGGTTTATGCATCATCAACTCGGAATTATCTGAGATTTACCTCGCTCGAGTTCCAATTTTTCTCTATAATATGCCGCCTATAAAGTAGTGGCGAATCGCTAGTACAGAATAAAACTTACGACAAAACGTGGAGTAAAAGATGCCTTCTCAAAGCCCAGTGATTACGGTTGATGGACCAAGTGGTGCAGGTAAAGGTACCCTGTGTATGTTGCTAGCAGATAAGCTAGGCTTTCATCTTCTAGACTCAGGCGCGATCTATCGCGTATTGGCTTTAGCGGCAATTCACCATGGTGTGGATACTGAATCAGAGGATGCTTTAGTACCGCTTGCGACACACTTAGACGTGCAGTTTATTGCTGAAGGCGACTTAGTTAAGGTTATCCTAGAAGGTGAAGATGTGTCTGGTGAACTTCGCAAAGAAGAAACCGGCATGGCAGCTTCAAAAGTGGCCGCTTTACCTCGCGTTCGTGAAGCTCTGCTTCGTCGTCAACGCGCATTCAGCGCGGCACCTGGTTTGGTAGCTGATGGCCGTGACATGGGAACGGTTGTGTTCCCTGAAGCTGAAGCGAAAATATTTTTAGATGCAAGTGCTGAAGAGCGTGCGAGTCGCCGCCTTAAACAGTTGCAACAGAAGGGGTTAGATGTTAAATTTGACGACCTTTTGAGCGAGATCCAAGAGCGAGACGACCGAGATCGTAATCGCCCAGTGGCGCCACTTCGCCCTGCAGAGGATGCTCTAGTGCTTGATTCCACCTCAATGAATATTGAGCAGGTAGTAGAAAAAGCACTACACTATATTGAATCGAAACTGGCTGGGTAATTTCGCCGAGCTAGTACGAACGTTGGTCGCAAGGATGATGACCGGCGAATTTATCAACCCCATGCGGTAGGATACCCATGGACGTTTAATTATTGAAGATTAAATAATGACTGAATCTTTTGCTCAACTCTTTGAAGAGTTTCTATCTGAAACTGAATTCCAACAAGGCAGCATCGTTAAAGGTACTGTAGTAGCTATCGAGAACGGTTTCGTTCTTGTAGATGCTGGTCTTAAGTCTGAATCTGCTATCCCTGCTGAACAATTCAAGAACGCTGCTGGCGAACTTGAAGTTGAAGTTGGTGCTGAAGTAGACGTAGCTCTAGACGCTGTTGAAGATGGTTTCGGTGAAACTCAACTTTCTCGTGAGAAAGCTAAGCGTCACGAAGCTTGGATCGTACTTGAGAAAGCTTGCGAAGAAGCTGAAACTGTTGTTGGTATCATCAACGGTAAAGTTAAAGGCGGTTTCACTGTTGAACTTAACGGTATCCGTGCTTTCCTTCCAGGTTCTCTAGTAGACGTACGTCCTATCCGTGACACTGCTCACCTAGAAAACAAAGAGCTAGAGTTCAAAGTAATCAAGCTAGACCAGAAGCGTAACAACGTTGTTGTTTCTCGTCGTGCTGTTATCGAATCTGAAAACAGTGTTGAGCGTGACGAACTTCTTGAAACTCTACAAGAAGGTACTGAAGTTAAAGGTATCGTTAAGAACCTTACTGACTACGGTGCATTCGTTGACCTTGGCGGTGTTGACGGTCTTCTACATATCACAGATATGGCTTGGAAGCGCGTTAAGCACCCATCAGAGATCGTTAACGTTGGTGACGAAATCCTAGTTAAAGTTCTTAAGTTCGATCGTGAGCGCACTCGTGTTTCACTAGGTCTTAAGCAACTAGGCGAAGATCCATGGGTAGCAATCGCTAAGCGTTACCCAGAAGGTCACAAGCTTTCTGGTCGTGTTACAAACCTAACTGACTACGGCTGCTTCGTTGAAATCGAAGAAGGCGTTGAAGGTCTAGTACACGTTTCTGAAATGGATTGGACTAACAAGAACATCCACCCTTCTAAAGTTGTTAATGTTGGCGACGAAGTTGAGGTTATGGTTCTTGATATCGACGAAGAACGTCGTCGTATCTCTCTAGGTCTGAAACAGTGTAAAGCTAACCCATGGCAGTCATTTGCAGAAATGCAAGCTAAGGGCGACAAAGTTACTGGTAAGATCAAGTCTATCACTGACTTTGGTATCTTCATCGGTCTAGAAGGCGGTATCGACGGTCTTGTACACCTATCTGACATTTCTTGGAACGCTGCCGGCGAAGAAGCTGTACGTGAATACAAGAAAGGCGACGAAATCTCTGCTGTTGTTCTAGCAGTAGATGCAGAGCGTGAGCGTATTTCTCTTGGCGTTAAGCAAATGGAAAACGACCCGTTCAACGCATACGTTGCTGACAACAAGAAAGGTGTTCTTGTAAACGGTACTGTTACTGCAGTTGACGCGAAAGGCGCTACTATCGAGCTAATCGAAGGCGTTGAAGGTTACATCCGCGCTTCTGAAGTTTCTCGCGACCGTATCGAAGATGCATCTCTAATCCTAAGCGTTGGCGACAGCGTTGAAGCGAAGTTCACTGGTGTAGACCGTAAGAACCGCGTAATCAACCTATCTATCAAAGCTAAAGATGAAGCTGATGAGCAAGAAGCAATGGCTTCACTGAACAAGTCTGAAGAAGGCGCGTTCGGTAACGCAATGGCAGACGCATTCAAAGCTGCTAAAGGCGAATAATAGCTTCTCATTAAGAGAATTATAGCTATCTAGCCAAGAAAGGAGCCGTAAGGCTCCTTTTTTTTTGCTTATTTTTCCGATAGGTCTATAATTTCTAAAAAGAAAACCAACGAGGGTAACTATGACTAAGTCTGAATTGATTGAGAGACTGTGCGCTGAGCAAACGCATCTTTCTGCAAAAGAAATTGAAGACGCTGTAAAAGACATTTTAGAGCATATGGCTTCAACACTAGAAAGTGGTGATCGAATCGAAATTCGCGGTTTTGGCAGCTTTTCTCTGCATTATCGTGAGCCTCGTGTTGGACGTAACCCAAAGACTGGTGACAAGGTTGAGTTAGAAGGTAAATACGTTCCTCACTTCAAACCAGGTAAAGAGCTGCGTGAACGAGTAAACTCAGGAATGTAGCCTACTTATCGGAATTAAGAAAAGCGGCATACTATAATGTATGCCGCTTTTTTATGACCATAATATGGTGGTCTGATTAGTAATTTTCCTGCATAATCGTACAGCTAACCAACCAATGAGTGATGAACTATGAAAATTATAAAAATAGTCGCCGTTATCGCACTTTTCCTAATTGCACTGGCTTTAGGCTCTCAAAACCAAACAACTGTGAATTTCAACTATCTGCTAGCGCAAGGTGACTTCCACCTATCAAGTTTATTAGGTGTTGTATTCGTTTCAGGCTTCGCCCTTGCTTGGTTAGTCTTTGGTAATATGCACATGCGGTCTCAGCTAAAAATTCATCGCTTGAAGAAGCAACTCAATAAGCAATCAAAGCAGGTCCCTGCTGATACTAAAGCTTAAAGGCTATATTTGATGTTAGAGTTACTGTTCTTACTTTTGCCCATCGCAGCCGCTTATGGCTGGTATATGGGTAATCGTAACGCTCAGCAAGAAAAACAAAAGCAATCACACCAGATCTCCCGTCAATACGTGACGGGTTTGAACCTATTACTGTCAGATCAATCTGACAAAGCGGTTGATCACTTTATTGAACTGCTTCAAGTAGACAATGAAACCATCGATACTCACTTGGCTTTGGGCAACTTGTTCCGCTCAAGAGGCGAAGTCGACCGCGCTATTCGTATTCACCAAAATCTCATCTCTCGTTCGGGGCTTACCCTCGATCAGAAAAATCTCGCACTGCAACAATTAGCTAAAGACTACATGGTCTCTGGCTTCCTTGATCGCGCTGAAAAAATCTTTGAACAACTTGTAGAAGAACCTGACCATAAAGAGGGCGCTTTACAGCAGTTGGTGGCTATTTATCAGCAGACCCGTGAGTGGAACAAGGCTATCCATTACGGAAATATCTTAGTTAAGCTCGGCAAGAAAAAAATGAAGATGCGTGCCACAGTCGCGCATTTCTGGTGTGAGCTTGCAATGCAAGAACAAGCCGATGGTAATCGTTCTAAAGCGCTTCAGCATTTTAAGAAGGCGCTTTCTGAAGACCCTAAATGTGTTCGCGCAAGTATCGCACTAGGGAAGTTCCACTTAGCGAACGAAGATTACCAAAAGACAATTGATTGTCTTGAATCGGTACTTGAACAAGATATCGATTTTATCAGTGAGGTGTTGCCAACCCTTGCTGAGTGTTACCACAAGCTTGGACAAGAAGCTCAATTGGTCGAGTTCCTCAAAGCGTGTATTCAGAAGAAAGCCGGTGTATCTGCCGAACTGATGCTAGCGCAATTGGTTGCTCACCATGAAGATGTAGGCTCTGCTCAAGAGTTACTGACAAAGCAGCTTGTTAAAAATCCAACCATGAAAGGTTTTTATCGATTAATCGATTACCACCTAGCGGAAGCAGAAGAAGGCCGAGCAAAAGACAGCTTAACCACACTTCAATCTATGGTTGGTGAACAGCTTAAGGTTAAGCCTCATTACCGTTGTCGTCAGTGTGGTTTCTCGACACACTCTTTGTATTGGCACTGCCCTTCATGTAAAGGGTGGGGGACGATCAAGCCTATTCGTGGGCTTGATGGTGAATAGATTTGTGGTCACTTTAAGACCAAATTATTAATTGCAGCTTTCGGGCTGCATTTTTATGACTGTTATTTATCACCTGCTTAGGTGATTAGAAATTTTTAGAAAGTTAACTGCGTTAGGAGATGAAATGAACGACCAAAAAATCATTGTAGCCTTGGATTATGATAATCAAGCGGATGCGTTAGCCTTTGTCGATCGAATTGACCCAGCATCTTGCCGCCTAAAAGTGGGCAAAGAGATGTTTACCCTGTTTGGCCCTGAATTTGTTCGTGAATTACATAAGCGTGGTTTCTCAGTATTTTTAGACCTTAAATTCCACGACATCCCGAACACATGTTCAAAAGCAGTCCGTGCTGCCGCTGAACTGGGTGTTTGGATGGTGAACGTACACGCAAGTGGCGGTGAGCGTATGATGACGGCTTCTCGCGAAATCTTAGAACCTTATGGCAAAGATCGTCCACTGTTAATCGGTGTAACGGTACTCACCAGTATGGAGCAATCTGACTTAGCGGGTATCGGTCTGGATCTTGAACCACAACAACACGTGATGCGCTTGGCTTCTCTAACGAAAAACTCTGGCTTAGACGGTGTTGTATGTTCTGCACAAGAGGCTTCTTTGCTTAAAGGTGCACTTGGTCAAGAGTTCAAGCTAGTTACTCCAGGTATTCGTCCTGTCGGCGCAGATGTTGGTGACCAGAAGCGCATCATGACGCCTTCTAAAGCGATTGAATCAGGTTCAGACTACCTTGTTATTGGTCGTCCGATTACGCAAGCGATAGACCCTGCTGCTGTACTTGCAGAGATCAACGGTACGCTTGCTTAAGTCTATATTTGGATTGAGATATAAATAAAGAAGGCCAGCAAATTGCTGGCCTTAATTTTTTAGTCTGGATTAGTCTAAACTGGACTGAATGTTCTGTGTGGAGCCTAAACCGGAGCACCACTATGGAATTTGAAGTCGCTGTCTTCTGAAGTGATAAGATCAGCTTCTACTTGAGCAAAATGCGAAATACGCTCTGAAATATCTTTCCCTGCGATCTGTTCTGCTAGCTCAAGGTAATCTTGGTAGTGGCGAGCTTCTGAACGAAGTAGAGACACGTAAAACTTCTCCATGTCTTCTTCCAAGAAAGGAGCCAATTTAGCGAAGCGCTCACAAGAGCGAGCTTCAATAAACGCACCGATGATAAGCTTATCAACCAGAGCATCAGGCTCGTAAGTCTTAACTTGTTTGATCAAGCCCTTAGCGTAACGACCCGCCTCGATTGGCTGGTAAGTCACGCCTTTCTTCTCCATCAACTCCATGACTTGGTAGAAGTGATGCAGCTCTTCTTTGATCAGTAAAACCATCTTATCGATTAGGTCAGCACCGTAATTACAGCCTTCTTTCGCTGTGATTTGCTTGGATACGTTGCTTTTACCACGCAGAGACTCTAAGTCTCCGATACGACGGTAAGCAAATTGCTCGTATGGCAAAATCCATTCATTCAGTTGCTTCGCGCTTTCTTTATCGACGGCGTACTTGCGAATAAGGAATAAAGCACTCTGTGCCGCCTTAAGTTCACACAGCATGTGATCGCGTAGAATGATGTGAAGATTTTCTGGCTTTTTGGCTTCATCTATCCATGAATCTGGCGTTTCGGCTTTAAGAAAAGAGTGGATTGGAGCGAGTAATTCTTGATACATGGTCAGGGAAAGTTTGTTGATAATGCGGGGATTTTATCACAGCTCAAGAGATCTCCCTATACAGAGAAAGGAAATTCAACAGCTACAAAAAAGGCCGCCTATTTAATGTAAATAAGGCGGCCTTTAAGTGTTGAGTTAGACTGTTACCATTTCTTCTTCTGACCGAAGAGGGCATCCATATCGTCTTCTCGTTCTTTAGATTCCATCTGCTGCAAATCTTGAGCGTTTTTGTCTTGGCGTTTCTGGTCAAGCTCGTTAAGCATCTGTTGAAGCTTTTCTTTGGCTTGATTAGAGTACGAGTCGTTCTTAGTCGCCAAAGCATCAATACCTTTGCGTAATAGCTGAATCGCTGTTCCCGGTTGTCCGCGAGAAATCGAATCGTTTGCACGTTTGATAACATTTTCAATGTTAATACGGATTTGAATTGTTTCTAGGCGAGCATTTTCAACCACATAAGCTTGAGTCTCGAAACGGCCTTTATTGTGCTCGTTGCGCACCGTATCACGCAGGCGTTTAACTAACTTAAGCATCATGATCGCTTGCTTGTCACTACTTGGTACGCGGAAAGCGGTACTCTCGCCACCTTTGTAGTTCTCTTTTAGCTGAGTGATTTGTTGTTTTACGCTTTCAATGCGTTGGGCAAGCTGCTTATTTTTTGGATCGAGTTGATACATGTTTTCTAATGCATCAAGAATTCGATTGTTTAAGCATACAAGAAGATCTTGGCTAAACGGCATGTGATGAGCGTTGCCAATCAGTTCTTCTGTACCGTCAATAATGGTTAGATAACGAGAAGCTTCCTGTTTCTTCGCTGTTTCTACCTTAACTTTATATTGAAGCATGATGTTGTAGCCTAAAACTAACACCAAAAGAACGGCTACTAAGACGATTATTAAACCAATATTCATATATTTGAGTCTGCTTATTATTTTCTATAGCTAACTGGAGAGGATACACGATTCCATTGTGTATCGGCACTCGTAAATTGCAATTTCTGATTATCTCTTGTTGAGCGAAATCGGCAATCAAAACTTACCAACTAATGTATGAGAATGAGGGTTGGGTTGCAAAGCGTTAGTGATGTTTTTGTTTGTTAAGCTAGAAAAACTCAATTTTCCTGTCATTTTTGTGTTCGAAGCGTTATAACTATTAATTATATTACACGCGACTATAACGCTCTCTTTGCAAATAAGTTAGCACAGAAATGAGTAAAGGATTACGAGGTTAGATATGAAGTTACAGCAACTGAAGTACATTGTTGAGGTTGTAAACCATAACCTAAATGTTTCAGCTACAGCAGAGAGTTTGTACACATCTCAGCCTGGCATTAGTAAGCAAGTTAGATTACTTGAAGACGAACTAGGCATTCAGATTTTTGAGCGTAGCGGCAAGCATCTAACGCAGGTTACCCAAGCGGGTGAGGATATCATTCGTATCTCTCAAGAGATTTTGGCGCGCGTTGAAAGCATTAAAGCGGTAGCGGGTGAACACACACATCCAGAGATGGGTACATTGAATATTTCAACGACTCATACTCAAGCTCGTTATGCACTGCCTGATGTGATTAAAGGTTTCACGGCGCGCTATCCAAAAGTATCGCTTCACATGCACCAAGGTACGCCAAGCCAAATGTCAGAAGCCGTCGCTAAAGGTACAGCGAATTTTGCGATTGCAACGGAAGCGCTACACCTTTACCAAGATGCGATTATGCTGCCTTGTTACCACTGGAACCGTTCGATCGTCGTGACCAAAGATCATCCCCTGGCACAGAAGCGTAATATCACGATCGAAGATCTTGCGGCTTACTCTCTCGTGACTTATGTATTTGGTTTCACTGGCCGTTCTGAGCTTGATACCGCGTTTAACAAAGTAGGTTTAACACCGCGTGTTGTGTTTACTGCGACCGATGCAGACGTAATCAAAACCTACGTTCGTATGGGCATTGGTGTTGGTGTAATTGCAAGTATGGCTATTGACCACGAGCAAGATACTGATTTGGTTGCGATTGATGCGAGTCATCTATTTGGTGCGAGCACAACCAGCATTGGTTTTAGAAAAGGCACCTTCTTGCGTTCTTACATGTTTGATTTCATGGAGCGTTTTGCACCGCACTTAACTCGCCCTGTGGTTGAGCAAGCTATTTCTTTGAAATCGAACGAAGAGATCGAAGAGATGTTTAAGGATATCGATCTGCCGGTGAGATAGTGATTAGAACATTACAAGACTAGAAGCTCGGAAGCATTTCTAAATTTTAAATCGGTCTGTTATCAGGCCGATTTTTGTTTTAATTATGTGTCATCCTCAAACGTTCGCATCTCGATAACTTTTCTTTACACTGCCTCTCTTTGCGCCGCATCTCATGTAGTGCCTTTCTATTTCGGCCTCTACCCTCTACAATCCACCCATCATAGGGGGAAGCATGCATTCACGATTCAAAATACTCGACTCATTTTTGTTAGAGCACCAAATTTATTGGCGTTCAGAGCCCTTCCATCTATGTCGAACTCACCAAACACCATGGCGCAATGTGAATCGTCCTCTTGTTGATTGGTTAGAAGGCTTGAGTATTCAGCGCATTCAAACGTTGAAAGAGCAGCCTCAGCTATTGGCCGATGAATTGACTCTTTTCCTCCCTCAATTATATGCCGTTAACCAAAATATCCAGTTTGAAAGAGCGACACTTGCCGGGTTAAAGCTTGCTCGCGGTACTGGAGATGGTATTCCTGGAAGAAAGTTGCAACAAATTGTTTCGATGGGAGAAGCTGTGCTTGAGAACCATTATGGAAAAGAGTGGTTGGAATGGTGTTCTGGTAAAGGCTTTCTTGGTCGAATCCTATCTCAGCAATCGGATCAAAAAGTCACTAGCTTTGAATGGCAGCAATCGTTATGCGAAAGCGGACAAAAGATTGCGGATGACCAAAAGTTAGCGATGAATTTTGTTCAAGGAGATGCGTTTTCAGACAAGGCCGATGACGTGTTTAACTCAAACCAACATGCCGTAGCCCTTCATGCTTGTGGCGATCTTCATGTTGAGTTAGTTAAAAAGTCAGTGTCACACGGGCTACCCGCGGTCACGATTTCCCCTTGTTGTTATCATCTTATTCGAGACGAAAACTACCAAGCGATGTCTTCTGTCGCGAAAAAATCAGTATTAACGTTAAGTAAGAGCGATTTAAGAATCCCGCTTCAAGAAACCGTCACTGGTGGTGAAAGAGTAAAGAGACATCGTCAACTAGAGATGAGTTACCGTTTGGGTTTTAGCCAACTGCTTAAGGCTGAACTCCATATTGACGAATACATCCCTGTACCGAGCATCAAAAAATCAGAGTTAGCTGAGGGTTTTGAATCCTTCTGCCGCTGGGCATCTGAAGTGAAAGAGCTATCGCTGGGTTCAGAGATTGATTTTGACTCTTATTTAGTTCAAGGCGAAGCGCTTTTCTGGGAAATGGAAAAGCTGAGTTTGGTTCAACAAGTCTTTAGAAGACCTTTAGAGATATGGCTGGCTTTAGATCGCGCTATCTACCTTCAAGAACAAGCTTATGAAGCTTCGATTGTAGAGTTCTGCGAACGCAGTATTACGCCAAGAAACCTGTTGATTCATGGGGTTAAAATCGAGCGCGAGTGGTAAACCGTCCTGTTACGTGTTTTTACGAACTAAATCCATTAATGCAAAAAAGCCAGCGCGACATTATGTCGTACTGGCTTTTTGTTTAATGTGTATGAGTTAACTGAACGCTTCAACGAGAAGATTATAGCGTTCAATTAACCACTACATCATTAATTAAACATTGCGATTGCTTCTGCTGGGTCTACGTATTCAAGGTCAAAGCTCTCTGCAACTTCTTTACAAGTTACTTTACCGTGAATAACGTTTAGACCTTCTAGGAAGCCTTCATCAGATAGAAGTGCTTCGCGATAGCCCTTGTTCGCTAGCTTAACAATGTAAGGAAGTGTTGCATTGTTTAGTGCGTAAGTTGAAGTGCGAGCAACAGCGCCAGGCATGTTTGCAACACAGTAGTGAACTACGTCATCAACAATGTAAGTTGGGTCTGCGTGAGTGGTTGCGTGAGAAGTCTCGAAACAACCGCCTTGGTCGATTGCAACGTCAACAACTGCTGAACCTGGTTTCATCTTAGCGATGTGCTCTTTTGTAACCAGTTTTGGCGCTGCCGCACCAGGGATTAGTACAGCACCAATCACTAGGTCTGCTTCTAGAACATGCTTCTCAATGGCGTCTTCAGTAGAATAAACCACTTTTGCGCGACCTTGGAATTCTTCATCAAGACGACGCAATGTATCTACGTTACGGTCAAGAATTGTAACATCAGCGCGAAGGCCTACAGCCATACGTGCTGCGTTAGCACCTACAACACCGCCACCAACAACAACAACTTTTGCTGGTTCAACACCTGGAACGCCACCAAGAAGAAGACCACAACCACCGTTAGATTTCTCTAATGTTTGTGCACCTGCTTGAATAGACATACGACCAGCTACTTCAGACATTGGTGCTAATAGTGGCAAGCGACCCATATTATCTGTTACAGTCTCATAGGCTACGCAGACAGCTTTGCTCTTGATAAGCTCTTCAGTTTGTGGAAAATCTGGTGCAAGGTGTAAATAGGTAAATAATATTTGCCCTTCGCGAAGCATAGCTCGCTCGACAGCTTGAGGTTCTTTAACCTTTACAATCATCTCTGCTTTCGCGAAAACGTCAGCAGCAGTAGGAAGAATGGATGCGCCTACAGCGATGTAATCATCGTCTGAAAAACCGATACCAGTACCGGCATTGGTTTCTACAAAAACTTGGTGGCCGTGTGAGATTAGTTCTCTCACGCTAGCTGGGGTCATACCAACGCGGTATTCGTGGTTCTTGATTTCCTTAGGTACGCCAATGATCATCCTGACTCCTCATTTTATTTTGGTTGTTTTATCTATGTGTAGGGTAATTCTGTCGAATTAATATCTAGTATAGATAGGTTCAGATAAAATTTGATACTGAATATTAAAAAGTTGTAGTATATTTTTTTGCAAGGAAGTAATAAGGTGGAATAAAAAATGGCAGACAATTATAAGAAGCCGTCCAAGGAACTAGATCGTATTGACCGCAACATTCTTAATGAGTTGCAAAAAGACGGTCGTATCTCAAACGTTGAACTCTCAAAACGAGTAGGACTTTCTCCAACTCCATGTCTTGAACGTGTTCGTCGTTTAGAACGTCAAGGTTACATTACTGGGTACACAGCATTGCTGAACCCACAGTACCTTGATGCTTCACTTTTAGTGTTTGTTGAAATTACGTTGAACCGTGGTGCGCCAGATGTGTTCGAACAATTCAACACCGCTGTGCAGAAACTGGATGACATCCAAGAGTGTCATTTAGTGTCGGGTGATTTTGACTATCTTCTAAAAACACGTGTATCTGATATGGGTGCTTACCGTAAGCTACTGGGTGATACGTTACTTCGTCTACCGGGCGTAAACGACACTCGAACTTACGTTGTAATGGAAGAAGTGAAACAAACTAATCAACTTGTGATTAAAACTCGTTAGTCACAATTGGTGAAATGAAAGAAAGCGGACATTTGTTCCGCTTTCTTGCTTTCTGGAATTGGGTTTTTCTGTTTGATATGGTTAAATCAACAGTAGTTTCATTGAAACGAGCGGCTTTTGCCGCTCGAGATGTTTTTATCCCGTTTAATTATTAAGTTGGTTTATGTTCAAGCAGAGCAGTAATAAAGTAGAAACAATCATTAAAACGAGTGAAGAGCCTCAGTCTCCTCGTTTGAGTGGTTCTCAACGTCTCAAAGAGTGCAGCCTGATTCTCGGTGTTCTCTTCTCTATTCTACTTGCCGTTGCGTTATTAACTTTTAGTCCAGCTGACCCATCATGGTCGCAAACGGCGTGGGGTGGTGACATTCAAAATGCGGGTGGTTATCTAGGTGCTTGGTTGGCGGATACACTTTTCTTCGTATTTGGTTCTTTGGCTTACCCTTTGCCTATCTTGGTGACGGTTGCTGCGTGGGTATTATTCCGCAAACGTAATGAAGACGAGCAGATCGACTTCATGCTGTGGGGCACTCGCTTACTTGGCCTGACTATCCTAATCCTTACTAGTTGTGGTCTAGCGGATATTAACTTTGACGACATCTGGTACTTTTCATCAGGTGGAGTCGTGGGTGACGTCTTAACAAGCCTTGCACTTCCGACGTTGAATGTTCTTGGTAGTACGCTGGTTCTTCTTTTCTTATGGGGCGCTGGTTTTACTCTATTAACTGGTATTTCTTGGTTAAGCATTGTGGAATGGTTAGGTGAATGTGCCATCAAATTCTTCACGTCTGCTGTTAATAAGGCTCGTGGCCAAGATCAAGAGCTACTAGAGCCTCAGCTAAGAGAATCAGCAGACCGCGATTTAATCGAAGAACGTCATCAAGAACCGAGTTACCGTGATGTTACTGCTTTAGAAGATAACAAAGAATCAACAGAGCATGATCCACTAGATCCTGCAATGAGCTTTTCTGCGACCAATGATTCGTCAGATGCGGCTGCAAGTGCGCTAGAGAGCGCTGCGACACCGAAGCGCCATTACAATATTCACATGCCTGTTGAGGCGCCAGCGAAGCAAGAAGCTTCAGAACAAGAAGAACCTCAGGTTCAGCGCCAACCTCAAGTTGCACCTGCGTCGATCCCTGTAGCACCTGTTTACAAAGCGCCAGAAGAACCGTTAGAAGAAGGTATTGAGCGCTCGAAGCAGCTTAATGCCACTATCGAGCAGCTAGAAAATGCCGCTATGTATGAAGATGATCTCGCTGAGCAAGATCAGACGGATGCTCACGAATCTCAGGCTGCGTACCAACAATACATGCAGAACGACCAACCAGAAGTTGTCCCTACTGACATTGGCCTTGAAAGTGCTGAGTCAGCAGTCGATAGCACTTCAGAAGTTGATCGCACTCCAGAAGTTGAGAGTGAATTCGATACGGAAGATGTTCAACCTGAATCGTTATACGCTTCGCCAATGGGTGAACCAGAAGAACCAAGCGAAGACGATTTCTCAGTACAAGCATCACCGTTTGATGTGGCTGAAGAACAAAGTTATGAACAGTCTACAGAGTTCGAGTCTGTATCGACTGAAGAAGATAATGCAGAGCAATCTGAGTCTTTAGTTAACCAACAAAATAATTCAGAATTTGAGCAATCAAACGAACAAACTCAAGAGCCAACGGTTGATCTTCCTTGGGAACAGGTAACAGAAGAAGAGCCTCTTCACCAAGATCAAGATGTTGCAGCCTTCCAAAGCCTTGTCTCTGAGGCACAAGCGAACGTGGCGGCGACACAAAACCCGTTCCTGGTACAGCAAGATGTTAACTTACCGAAACCGGCCGAACCATTGCCAACGCTTGAGTTGTTGTTCCACCCTGAAAAACGTGAAACCTTTATTGACCGCGATGCACTAGAGGCGATCGCTCGTCTTGTTGAATCGAAGCTAGCGGACTACAAGATTAAAGCTGATGTGGTTGATATTTTCCCAGGTCCTGTCATCACTCGATTCGAACTCGATCTGGCTCCTGGCGTCAAAGTAAGCCGTATTTCTGGCCTTTCTATGGACTTAGCTCGTTCGCTTTCTGCATTGGCAGTACGTGTCGTCGAGGTAATACCGGGTAAACCTTATGTTGGTTTGGAATTGCCGAACATGAGCCGTCAAACCGTATTCTTCTCCGATGTGGTGGGCAGCCCTCAGTTCCAAGAAGCGAAGTCACCAACGACCGTTGTTCTAGGGCAAGATATTGCTGGTGAAGCAGTTATTGCTGACCTATCGAAGATGCCACATGTTCTGGTTGCAGGTACAACCGGTTCTGGTAAATCTGTGGGTGTGAACGTGATGATCTTGAGTATGCTTTACAAGGCATCACCAGAAGAAGTTCGTTTCATCATGATCGACCCGAAAATGTTGGAATTATCTATCTATGAAGGTATTCCACATCTATTGTCTGAAGTTGTGACTGACATGAAAGATGCGTCTAACGCCCTTCGTTGGTGTGTAGGTGAAATGGAACGTCGTTACAAACTGATGTCGGCTCTAGGTGTTCGTAACATCAAAGGCTACAACGACAAATTGAAGATGGCCGCGGAAGCGGGTCACCCAATTCATGACCCACTGTGGAAGCCGGGCGACAGCATGGACCCTGAAGCACCATTGTTGGAAAAACTGCCTTATATTGTGGTTGTCGTCGATGAATTCGCCGATTTAATCATGGTAGTCGGTAAGAAAGTGGAAGAACTGATTGCACGTTTGGCGCAGAAAGCGCGTGCGGCTGGTGTTCACTTGATCTTAGCCACTCAACGTCCTTCGGTGGATGTTATTACTGGTCTTATTAAAGCAAACATCCCAACTCGTGTTGCCTTTACGGTATCAACCAAAACGGATTCAAGAACTATTCTTGACCAAGGTGGTGCAGAATCATTATTGGGTATGGGTGATATGTTGTACTTACCACCGGGTTCAAGCCACACAACGCGTGTACACGGTGCGTTTGCATCTGATGATGATGTACACGCGGTAGTGAACAACTGGAAAGCACGCGGTAAGCCAAACTATATTGAAGAGATTACGAACGGCGACCAAACCCCGGAAACACTGTTACCGGGTGAGAAGATGGAAGGCGATGAAGAAGTCGATCCACTGTTTGATCAAGTGGTAGAACACGTTGTCCATTCACGTCGTGGTTCAGTTTCTGGCGTACAACGTCGATTTAAGATTGGCTACAACCGTGCGGCACGAATTGTTGAGCAGCTTGAAGCTCAAGGCATTGTGAGTGCTCCAGGTCATAACGGTAACCGAGAAGTCTTAGCACCAGCGCCACCAAAAGATTAGTTCCGGTAGGAACTCATAACTATTCAGTCGGTCAAATCGAAAATATGACCGACTTATGTTCTAACAGGATTATTGATGAAAAAAGTATTCGCACTTTTATTTATGAGCTTCTCAGTGTTTGCTTCTCCGAAAGAAGAGTTGAGTAGCCGCTTGGCATTAAACGCAGGCTTCAGCGCTGACTTTAAACAAGTCGTGACCAGCCCTGATGGTGATGTTGTTATGGAAGGTGAGGGCACGGTAGAGATTGCACGCCCAAGCCTGTTCCGCTGGGAGACCACGTTCCCTGATGAAAACTTGTTGGTATCTGATGGCCAAAGCTTGTGGTACTACAGCCCGTTCATTGAGCAAGTGAGCATTTATTGGCAAGAGCAAGCGACATCACAGACACCTTTTGTCCTGCTTACACGTAACCAAGAAAGTGATTGGGATAATTATAATGTGGCGCAAACGGGTAACCAATTCACGCTAACGCCAACTGCTGTCGATTCTAATCAGGGTGACTTCCAGATTAATATCACCGAAAAGGGCATTGTTCAGGGCTTTAATGTGATTGAACAAGACGGTCAAAAAGGTGAGTTTACCTTTAGCAATGTTGATTTGGGTAAACCTGCAGCAGACCGCTTTACTTTTGTGGCACCGGAAGGTGTCGAGGTCGACGACCAAAGAAACTGATCTAAACAAGCAGATCGTTTGGTAGTACGTCGATAGGCATTAATGCCATCAACGAATCAAGAGATTGCAATTGAGTAATTACAGCTTAGATTTTGCGGGGGACGAAGATTTTCGTCCCCTTGCTGCTCGTATGAGACCGGAAACTGTCGAACAGTACATCGGTCAGCAGCATATATTAGGCCCAGGTAAACCACTTCGCAGAGCGTTGGAAGCGGGCCATATCCACTCGATGATTTTGTGGGGGCCTCCGGGCACCGGTAAAACGACGTTAGCCGAAGTTGCAGCAAACTATGCGAATGCTGAAGTGGAACGCGTATCGGCGGTAACCTCGGGCGTAAAAGACATTCGTATTGCAATTGAAAAAGCGCGCGAGAACAAGCAAGCAGGGCGCAGAACCATCCTGTTTGTGGACGAAGTCCATCGCTTTAACAAAAGTCAGCAAGATGCTTTTCTGCCTCATATCGAAGATGGCACCGTGACCTTTATTGGTGCGACGACAGAAAACCCATCTTTTGAACTGAACAACGCTTTGTTGTCACGTGCGCGTGTCTACAAACTGACGTCCCTGAACACAGATGATATTTCTCTTGTCATTCGCCAAGCGATTGAAGATAAGCAACGTGGGTTAGGTGATGTGCCTGTTGATTTTGCTGATAATGTTTTAGATCGCCTTGCAGAACTGGTTAACGGCGACGCGCGTATGTCGCTTAACTACCTTGAACTGCTGTATGACATGGCAGAAGACAACGATAAAGGCGAGAAAGCGATAACCTTGCAGTTGTTGGCTGAAGTGGCTGGTGAGAAAGTCGCTCGTTTCGATAACAAGGGTGATATTTGGTACGACCTAATCTCCGCGGTTCATAAGTCAATTCGTGGCTCAAACCCTGATGCGGCCTTGTACTGGTCAGCACGAATGATTGCTGCGGGTTGTGATCCTTTGTATATCGTTAGACGCTTGCTGGCGATTGCTTCTGAAGATATCGGTAACGCTGATCCTCGCGCCATGCAGGTAGCGATGTCGGCTTGGGATTGCTTCACGCGCATTGGCCCTGCTGAAGGGGAGCGTGCGATTGCTCAGGCGGTTGTTTATCTCGCATGTGCACCAAAGAGTAACGCCGTTTACACCGCGTGGAAGCAAGCGTTAACAGATGCTCACAATCTTCCTGAATATGAAGTGCCGCATCATTTGCGAAATGCACCGACAACTTTGATGAAGGACATGGGCTACGGGCAAGAATACCGTTATGCTCATGACGAACCAGGAGCCTACGCCGCTGGTGAAAAGTATCTGCCTCCTGAAATGGGAGAGAAGCAATACTATTTCCCAACAAAACGAGGCTTAGAGACCAAAATTGGCGAGAAGCTAGATTATCTGGCGGATTTGGACGCAAAAAGCCCACAAAAACGCTATGAAAAGTAGTCTTTTTTGGATATCGTTACCTAGTCATAAAATTTCAATTAAATCGTTATAAATTGGTCGAAATAACACCAGTTTTAGGGGTTTAGCAGTGATTCAGTAGCAAGCTACTGAATATTCAAATAACTAAAGCATAGGATTAGCAATGCTGGATTCTAAATTACTTCGAGCTGAGCTGGATGAAACAGCGGCAAAATTAGCACGTCGAGGCTTCACCCTTGATGTAGAGACAATTCGTGAACTTGAAGAAAAACGTAAGTCCCTTCAGATGAAAACTGAAGAGCTACAAGCGTTACGTAACTCTCGATCGAAGTCCATTGGTCAAGCGAAAGCAAAAGGCGACCATGAAGAAGCTGAGCGTATCCTTGCAGAAGTAGGCAACTTAGGCGCAGAACTAGACCAAGCTAAAGTAGCATTGGCTGATCTTCAATCTGAGCTAGAAACGATCACAATGTCTATTCCTAACCTACCTGATGCAGAAGTGCCAGATGGTAAAGATGAAGACGATAACGTAGAAGTTTCTCGTTGGGGTCAACCTAAGACTTACGACTTTGAAGTGAAAGATCACGTCGATCTTGGCGAAATGTCTGGCGGTCTTGATTTTGCTAGCGCAGTTAAAATCTCGGGTTCTCGTTTCATCGTGATGAAAGGCAAATTTGCACGTCTACACCGTGCTATTGCTCAGTTCATGCTGGACCTTCACACTGATGAGCACGGCTACACAGAAATGTACGTACCGTATCTAGTGAACCACGATAGCCTTTACGGTACTGGTCAACTTCCTAAGTTCGGCGAAGACTTGTTCCACACAAGCCCGCTAACTGAGCAAGTAAGTGACGTACCTCTTAAGACTCTATCGCTTATCCCTACTGCGGAAGTACCGGTAACGAACATGGTTCGTGACACGATCACTGATGAAGCTGAACTGCCACTTAAGATGACAGCTCACACGCCGTGTTTCCGTTCTGAAGCGGGTTCTTATGGTCGTGACACTCGTGGTCTTATCCGTATGCACCAATTCGATAAAGTTGAATTAGTACAAATCACTAAGCCAGAAGACTCAATGGCAGCGCTTGAAGAGCTAACTGGCCACGCTGAGAAAGTACTTCAACTTCTAGAGCTTCCTTACCGTAAAGTGATTCTATGTACAGGTGACATGGGCTTCGGTTCTGCGAAAACTTACGACTTAGAAGTATGGGTTCCAGCACAAGAGACTTACCGTGAGATTTCTTCTTGTTCAAACATGTGGGATTTCCAAGCGCGTCGTATGCAAGCTCGTTTCCGTCGTAAAGGCGAGAAAAAACCTGAACTTGTACACACACTAAACGGTTCTGGTCTTGCTGTTGGTCGTACTATGGTTGCTATCCTTGAGAACAACCAAGAAGCAGATGGCCGTATTGCTATCCCAGAAGTACTTCAACCATACATGGGCGGCGTAACGCACATCGGTTAATTAGATTGATTAAGCATTAGGTTACTTATAAAACCCAGCCAACAGGCTGGGTTTTTTATTGCCTATAGAATAGTGCAGTGGCGAGAAATAAATAATTTTTGTTACCTATGTGTAATAGTGTTTTATTGATTTTGATAATTATTACAATCCTTAAATGTGGCTATAATATGCTCTTACCGCGGTAGGTATAGATTTTCTCGTTCAAATACTGAGGAGGGCTTATGGCCGTAGGATGGGCTGGTGACGATAGTGTCAGCCAGCAAATACAAAATACCATTGATGATGAGATCTCTCGTGTAAGAGGAAACCTTCGAGGTGGTGAGGGTTTGCGTTATTGTGATGAGTGTGGTGATGAGATTCCGGAACAAAGACGACGCGCGATCAAAGGCGTTCGTTTGTGTATAGAATGTCAGTCAATATTAGAGCATGACGCACATCGACATTCATTGTTTAACCGTCGAGCAAGTAAAGATAGCCAATTACGTTAAACTGACGGTTACCTTCAAGCAGTTAAGGCCTTACTTTTATGTAAGGCCTTTTAGTTTAATTAAATGATTTATTAATGAAGATATATAGAAATAATCGTCGCTCTTGTTTAGAGCAATAAACGCCTTATTTAAAGCAATGAGTATTTTGTAATGCAGTGTCGATAGCAGCGACCAATTGCTCAATATGTTGTGGTTTGATAATAAACGGAGGCATCATATAAATTAGCTTACCAAACGGACGGATCCAAACGCCTTGCTCTACAAAGTGAGCTTGAATGGCTTCCATATCGACGGGTGTGTGAGTTTCAACGACGCCAATAGCGCCTAACCAACGCACGTCTTTAACCAGTTCATGTTCTCGCAACGGTGGTAACAACTCAGAAAAGAGCTGTTCAATCTGTTGAGTCTGATTTTTCCAATGGCCTTGCTCGATGATGGATAAACTTGCCGCACCGACTGCGCAAGCCAATGGGTTGCCCATAAAGGTTGGCCCATGCATAAAGCAGCCTGCTTCACCACCACATACCGTGTCAGCAACTTCCTTACTCGCAAGCGTCGCTGACAATGTCATATAGCCACCAGTTAAAGCTTTGCCTACGCATAATATGTCCGGTTGAACATCGGCATGCTCACAAGCGAACAGTTCCCCTGTGCGGCCAAATCCGGTCGCAATCTCATCCAAGATCAGCAATACGTTGAATTCATCACACAGCAAGCTAACTTGTTTTAGGAACTCAGGGTGGTAGATGCGCATGCCGCCAGCCCCTTGAACGATAGGCTCTAAGATCACCGCTGCGACTTCTTGATGGTGTGCTGCCAGCTTTTCTCGAAAACTATCGATGTCACTTGAGTTCCACTCATCCCAAAAGCCTGTTTTTGGCGAATCAGCGAAAATATGTTCCGGCAAAAAGCCTTTGTAGAGGCTGTGCATCGAATTGTCAGGGTCGGTCACTGACATCGCCGCAAAGGTATCACCGTGGTAGCCATCTCTTAGTGTGAGGAACTTTGAACGAGGTTGTCCTTTAGCGTGCCAATATTGCAATGCCATCTTGAGGCTAACCTCTACGGCAACTGAACCTGAATCGGCCAAAAATACATGCTCAAGATTACTTGGCGCGAGATTCAAAAGCTTCTTACATAGATCGATAGCGGGCTGGTGGGTGATGCCACCAAACATAACGTGTGAAACCTTATCGATTTGACTATGAGCTGCAGCGTTTAGCTCTGGATGATTGTAGCCGTGAATGGTTGACCACCAAGATGACATACCATCAATAATTCGTTTTCCGCCTTCTAATTCTAGGTAAACACCGTCTGCGTTGGTGACTGGGTAGCAGGTCAGAGGTGTTAACGTTGATGTGTAGGGATGCCAGATATGCTGGCGATCAAAGGCGAGATCCATAGTAACTTCCATTCTTGGTGTGATTAAAAAATAACCAGATGTAAACTTTTGATATTATCAATGTGTTGACAGTCTAAAGCTTGTCGGTAGACTAGCCAAGCATAAATGCAATCTCTATTGATAGAGATGAAACATCAAATAATAAAAAAGGATCGACACGTGGAAGTTCGTCATGACTGGACAGTTGCTGAAGTAACAGCACTGCTTGAAAAACCGTTTATGGATTTAATGTTTGAAGCTCAAGTGGTTCATAGACAGTACCAAGAGCACAACCACGTGCAGGTGAGTACGCTTCTATCGATTAAGACTGGTGCTTGTCCTGAAGACTGTAAGTATTGTCCTCAAAGTGCTCACTACCGAACGGATGTCGACAAAGAACGCCTAATGGAAGTAGAGCGTGTTTTGGATGCGGCGCAAAAAGCCAAGAACGCGGGCTCGACTCGTTTCTGTATGGGCGCGGCGTGGAAAAACCCGAAAGAACGCGATATGCCTCACTTGACTGATATGATCAAAGGTGTGAAAGGTATGGGTCTAGAAACCTGTATGACACTAGGCATGTTAACCCCTGATCAAGCTGGCGAGTTAGCGGGTGCAGGCTTGGATTACTACAACCATAACCTTGATACGTCTCCCGAGTTTTACGGCAGCATCATCACCACTCGTACTTACCAAGATCGTTTAGATACGCTATCTCACGTACGTGATGCCGGTATGAAGATCTGTTCTGGTGGCATTATTGGTATGGGCGAAAGTACCAATGACCGTGCAGGCCTGCTGGTAGAGCTAGCGAACCTTCCGGTACACCCTGAGAGTGTGCCAATCAACATGCTCGTGAAAGTGAAAGGCACACCGATGGAAAACGTCGATGATGTTGAATCTTTTGACTTCATTAAGTTGATTGCGATTGCTCGTATCATGATGCCAATGTCAGCGGTTCGTCTATCTGCAGGTCGCGAGAATATGAATGAACAGATGCAGGCGATGTGCTTCATGGCTGGCGCGAACTCTATCTTCTACGGTTGTAAGCTACTGACTACGCCAAACCCAGATGAAGACACGGACATGCAGCTGTTTAAGAAGTTAGGCATCAACAGCCAACAAGTGGCTCAGAAGCCTGATGAAATTCAAGAAAACGAACTGTTAGATCAAGTAGTGGAGCGCGTTGCTGCTCGTCCAACGAAAGATGACATGTTCTACGATGCCACTGTTTAAATCCCGTATCAAAGATGCCCTTGTTCAACGCCGTGAGCAGGGGCTAACTCGTCAACTTAAAGTGCTCGAAAACAGTAATGGTCCTTTGCTTAATTGCGAAGGTTCTCGCTTTATTAATTTTTCGAGTAATGATTACCTAGGCTTGGCGAACGACCCTGAATTGGTAGAGGCGTGGCAAGCGGGGCTTTCCCTTTATGGTGCTGGCAGTGCGGCATCGCCATTGGTCACGGGTTTTAGTCCTGCCCATCGAAATTTAGAAGCTCAACTCTGTGAATGGTTGGGCTTTGAACGTGCCATTCTCTTTAGTTCTGGTTTCAGTGCGAACCAAGCCTTGTTGTTTTCTCTGCTCGAAAAAGACGACTCTCTGCTGCAAGACAAACTTAACCACGCCTCTTTGATGGAAGCGGGGATGCTTTGTCCTGCAACCATGAAACGCTTTAAGCACAACGATACGCAGCACCTAGAGTCGTTATTAAGCCGATCTCCACAATCCTTGGTCGTCACTGAGGGCGTATTCAGCATGGACGGCGATCAAGCGCCTCTCAGCCAGATATCTAACCTGACTCATCAATACGACAGTTGGTTGGCGGTTGATGATGCCCACGGTATCGGTGTATTAGGTGATAAAGGAGCTGGGAGTTGCAGTGCAGCACAAATCTCCCCCGATATTTTGGTGGTGACCTTTGGCAAAGCATTTGGCCTTTCTGGTGCTGCGATTCTTTGTTCGTCAGAAGTGGGTGATTACTTAACTCAGTTTGCTCGTCATCATGTGTACTCGACGGCGATGCCACCTTCACAAGCGGTGGCTTTATCTCATGCCTGTAAGATGACTCAAACTCAAGAGTGGCGCCGAGAAAAGCTGACTGAGTTAGGGTCTCTCTATGCAGAGCAGGTGAGCGGCTTGAAAGGCTTTGTGGATACTCAGACTCCGATTAAGCCATTTGTGATAGGTGAAGCACAAGCGGCATTATCAATAGCTGAAGAGTTAAAGCAAAACCAAGTTTGGGTGACCGCAATAAGGCCGCCAACCATACCTGCTGGAACTGCTCGATTACGAATCACGTTAACAGCTAACCATAGCCCAAAACAGATTCTCCAGTTAGCCAGGTCGTTGCATCAAGCCATTGAACGAAACATCGACTTAAGCACTGAACCGGGTATCCATCCAAGCTTTGAATCAAATAAAGAGGCTCAGTAAATGTCACAAGAAGCAGTAGTGCATAATTACGTTGGCCAAGATAAGAGTGCGATTGCCGAAGCCTTTGGTAAAGCGGCAACAACCTATGACAAACACGCTGAATTTCAACGCGATGTTGGCCACCGATTACTGGATAAATTACCCAGCGATCTGTCAGGCTTTAAGGTGCTGGATCTAGGTTGTGGTACTGGCTATTTCTCCGAGCAACTTGTAAAACGAGGCGCCGAAGTGGTTTGCGCTGATCTTTCTGTTGGAATGCTAGCAACAGCAGAGAAGCGGTGTGGTGCATCTGTATCTTTATATCAACAAGCCGATGCCGAACAATTGCCGTTTGAAGATGGGTGTTTTGACATCGTTTTCTCTAGCCTTGCGTTGCAATGGTGTGACGATTTGTCGTCGCCTTTGAGAGAGATGAAGCGTGTTACAGCGGCTGGTGGGCGTGTTATTTTCTCAACTTTGCTTGATGGGTCACTGTTTGAACTGAAAAAGTCGTGGTCCAAAATTGATGCACATCAACACGTTAACCATTTTATTACAATCAATCAGGTAAAAATTGCGTTAGCGCAATCTAGCTGTACCGTTCATCAACTAGACTTGCCCACCATCACCGTTTGGTACGACACTGCGTTTGAACTGATGCGCGACCTTAAAGGTATCGGCGCTAATCACGTAAGTGGTCGCTCACAAGGTTTAACAAGTCGTCGCATGTTGCAGCTTGTTGATCGGGAATATCGAGAGTTTAAGAACCATCAAGGTTTCTTACCAGCAACATATCAAGTTTGTTTAGGGGTTATTCAATTATGATTGATGCATTATTCATTGCGGGTACGGATACCGAAGTGGGAAAAACTGTGGTTTCAAAAGCGATTCTTCAAGCTTTGGCCGCACAAGATTTATCAACAATTGGTTACAAGCCAGTTGCTGCAGGGAGTGAAAAATCCCCTGAAGGACTACGTAATAGTGATGCACTGCATCTTCAAGAAGCGGCGACGCAAGATATTGCTTACGAAGACGTAAACCCGTATGCACTATTGCTACCGTCATCGCCTCACATCGCTGCAAAGCATGACGGCGTGGTGATTGATGAGGCGGTATTATCAGCGAAGCTGGAAGAGCATAAGCAAAACTCTGACATCGTGTTAGTTGAAGGTGCTGGTGGTTGGCGAGTCCCGGTTTCAGACGATGAATATCTTTCTAGCTGGGTTAAAAAAGAGCAACTGCCAGTGGTACTGACTGTGGGTATTAAACTTGGTTGTTTGAGCCACGCTCTATTAACGGCAGAAGCGATTCGTGCTGATGGCCTAAACCTAGTAGGTTGGGTCGCAAACCGTATCAATCCAGGTACTGAGCACTACGCAGATATTATTGCGATGCTTGAAGATAAGTTAGGTGCACCTAAGTTAGGTGAAATCCCTTACGTCCCAAAAGCGAAGTCTAAAAACATTGGTAAGTACATTGATGTGCAGCCTTTGCTTGCGCTTTAATTACCACGTTATGTACTAAATAAGAAAAGGGCTGCGATTGCAGCCCTTTTGCTATTTTAAGCCTTTAGACCTTGAGTTGATAAACAACCGGTCTTTTAATAAACAAGCTTAGAACTAATGTTCTTTAGTCAGTCCCATTAAAGCTTGCTGAGTTTCTGTGATTTTTGTCTGTGCCGTTTGCGGTGTTAGGATTCCAACCTGCTTTTTCGCTTCTTCTTCAGTAATCCCTAGGTGACAGCACAGTAAATCGATAGCCATTTGAGTGTTAGTACCTTCAACCATGATCCTTTCCTTTTTGTACATGGACTAGCCAATAAATCATCTGCAGTCACTGTAAACGGATTGTTATATCGACACCATACGACTTAGGTCTAATAGAGTGGATTTAATTCGGATATGGTCTCGTAATCAAATGTTGCAATTTAATGCTTAACCTTGTTTTCTTAATCTAAGACTATATGTATAAGTAAGTATAAGTCTTCAAGGTTGGAATCTATTGCTGTCTGCCTTGTCTATAACAATAAGTTTTATAAAAACAGCTTTCATGCGGAGATAAGTAATGAAGCGAGTAATGTTGTTCCTTGCAACTAACCTAGCGGTTGTATTGGTACTAAGTGTTGTTCTTAATGTTGTATACGCAGTTACAGGTATGCAACCCGGTAGCCTCTCAGGTTTATTGGTGATGGCTGCGGTATTTGGTTTTGGCGGCTCATTCATTTCATTAATGATGTCGAAGAAAATGGCGCTACGCTCGGTAGGCGGCATGGTCATTGAAAGCCCACGTAACGAAACAGAACATTGGTTGATGGAGACGGTAAGCCGTCAATCTCAACAAGTTGGTATTGGTATGCCAACAGTGGCGATCTACGACTCGCCAGACATCAACGCATTCGCGACAGGTGCTAAGCGTGACGATTCATTGGTAGCAGTATCAACAGGCCTGCTGCACAACATGACGCGTGATGAAGCTGAAGCAGTATTAGCGCATGAAGTGAGCCACATCGCGAACGGTGATATGGTGACCATGACGTTAATGCAAGGTGTAGTGAACACGTTCGTTATCTTCCTATCTCGTTTCATCGCCAACATTGTTGCGTCGAATGACAACGAAGAAGAGGGTGGCAGCAACATGATGGTGTACTTCGGTGTGTCTATGGTGTTGGAATTGGTATTTGGTTTCTTAGCAAGCTTCATTACGATGTGGTACAGCCGTCATCGTGAATTCCATGCCGATGCAGGTGCAGCGAACCTAGTAGGTAAAGAGAAGATGATTGCAGCGCTAGAGCGCCTAAAGGTGAGCCATGAGCCACAACTAGAAGGTTCTATGATGGCATTTGGTATCAACGGTAAGAAGTCTCTAACAGAGCTTCTAATGAGCCACCCGCCGCTAGACAAGCGTATTGCTTCTCTACGTAACATGTAATCGCTACGTATTCTTCAGTCGCTAATCGACAAGATACATTTGAAAGGCTTCCTTCGGGAGGTCTTTTTTGATCTTGGCATCTAAGACAGTAAGTATTCGAGGAATAGGTGTCTGGCGATAGAGGGTTACTGGTGATGAAGCATTACGATATTGATTGGTTGATATCGCACGGATTGAGATGAGTAGGGTAATGATACTGGGTTGCTTTGTATTATTTTTCTGACGTCTCTTGTGCTCAATACACTTTGTTCCGCTCAACAAAAAGGCTTCCACATGGGAAGCCTTAGTCTATTCTGTGATTCGAAATTCGAACCTTACAGTTTGTCAGTTAGCTCGATTGCTTGGCCGATGTAGTTCGCTGGAGTCATCTCTTTCAGGCGAACTTTCTCGTCTTCAGGGATCTCAAGACCATCGATGAATACACGCATGCCTTCGCCATCTACACGTTTACCACGAGTTAGCTCTTTTAGCTTCTCGTATGGTTTTTCGATGCCGTAACGACGCATTACTGTTTGTACTGGTTCAGCCAATACTTCCCAGTTCTTGTCTAGTTCAGCAAGTAGCGCAGCGCGGTTAACTTCAAGCTTGCTAATACCTTTCAGAGTCGAAGTGTATGCAATGATTGCGTAGCCAACACCCACACCTAGG
Organism: Vibrio sp. 10N.261.51.A4; assembly: GCF_041471945.1. NCBI lineage: Bacteria > Pseudomonadati > Pseudomonadota > Gammaproteobacteria > Vibrionales > Vibrionaceae > Vibrio > Vibrio sp. 10N.261.51.A4. The sequence goes on along the minus strand of NZ_JBFRPJ010000012.1, from coordinate 127,256 downwards.
TTACGAAGAACCGTAGAGTCAGTAAGGTCACGCTGCCAGCGAGAAACTGGAAGTTTTTGTGCAAGGTGGCTGAATACTGCGTTCGCTAGACCAAGGTTGCCTTCAGAGTTTTCGAAGTCAATTGGGTTAACTTTATGCGGCATTGTCGAAGAACCGATTTCGCCAGCAATAGTCTTCTGCTTGAAGTGACCAAGAGCGATGTAGCCCCAAACGTCACGGTCGAAGTCTAGAAGGATAGTGTTGAAACGAGCAATTGCATCGAATAGCTCAGCGATGTAATCGTGAGGTTCGATTTGAGTTGTGTACGGGTTCCAAGTTACGCCAAGAGATTCAGTGATGAACTCTTCGCTAAACTGGTGCCATTCAACTTCTGGGTATGCAGAAAGGTGTGCGTTGTAGTTACCTACAGCACCGTTGATTTTCGCTAGGATCTCAACGTTTTCGATTTGCTTGTATTGACGTTCCATACGGTACGCAACGTTAGCCATCTCTTTACCCATAGTAGAAGGAGAAGCTGGCTGACCGTGTGTACGAGACAGTAATGGAATATCACGGTACTCGTTCGCAAGTGCTTTGATAGCATCAATTACGTTACGGATTTCTGGAAGAATCACTGTGTCACGAGCTTCTTTAAGCATAAGCGCGTGAGAGGTGTTGTTGATGTCTTCAGAAGTACATGCAAAGTGAATAAATTCGTTTACAGCGTGAAGTTCAGGAACGCCAGCAACTTTCTCTTTCAAGAAGTACTCAACCGCTTTAACGTCGTGGTTAGTCGTGCGCTCGATCTCTTTGATACGTAGAGCATCTTCTTCGCTGAAGTTAGCGGCTAGTTCATCAAGAAACTGGTTAGCTTCTGCACTGAACGCTGGTACTTCTTTGATTGCATCAGTTGCTGCAAGCTTTTGTAACCAACGAATTTCAACGATAGAGCGGTACTTTAGTAGTCCAAACTCACTAAAGATGCTGCGTAATGCAATAGTCTTACTTCCGTAACGGCCGTCTACTGGTGAAACAGCAGTCAATGCTGACAGTTCCATGGTGTTCTCCTGAATTGAGTTTTCTAAATTTTGAGAGGTTTATACCAGTAACAATCTCAATTGTCACGCACATTGCGCAATCGTTTGCGTGAGAGTTGTATTGATACAAAAAACAAGCTCGCGACGAGGCGCGAGCTAATAAACTACATTCGAGCTAGTAGGATTTGAGCCTGCTCGATCATCTTCTTACGACCGAAGATAAGGTGGCGACGTTTACCGCCAACTTGACGCCATAACACAGCGCTTCGAATCCCTGATAGAAGCAGTGCGCGAACCTTATGTTGGCTCGATGTCTGCTGAAGTACAGACGGAGTACCAGAAACCTGAATGCGAGGGCCGATAGGGCTGACGACATCAAGGTAGATACTTGCAAGGTTGCTGATCATTTGCTCGTCAAACAGATCAAAGTGTTCAGTTTGGCGCTCTGCAGTTTGAATGCGGTCACCAAGCTGAGACATAGAGTCGTTGCGAGAAGACAGCTTACGCTCAAGCGCCATCAAGCTGATGATGTAACGCGTGATATCGCTACCTGCTGGAGTACTATCGATACCTTTTACTAAGCACTCAAGGCCAAGCTTTAGGTTCGCTTCACGTCCAAATACGCCCACGGTATTCGATGGGTTGGTATTTAAAATGGCACTGAGTGAAGCTTCAAAGGCATCTTTATCACAATGGCCGTCTTTCGCTACTTGTTGAACCAAAGCCACAGCTTGGCAAATTCCGGCGAAAGCAATAGTACGGTCATAAAGTGTATTAGCCACGTAGTAACTCCTAGTTGTCTTCTATCGTTTGTCGTTTGATTGATTAGATGCGCTTTTCGATGATACCACCACCAAGACATACTTCGCCTTGGTAGAACACTGCAGATTGACCTGGGGTCACTGCGATTTGTGGCTCATCAAAAATAACCTTAATGTTCTCATCATCAATTGGGATGATTGTACAAGGAATATCTGTTTGACGGTAACGTGTTTTTACCGTGCATGTCATAACTTCAGTAATTGGTGTGCGATTTACCCAATGAAGTTGAGATGCGATCAAGCCTTCTGATTTCAGAAGAGGGTGGTCTTTACCTTGTACTGCGATGAGTACATTACGCTTAAGGTCTTTTTCACCAACAAACCATGGTTCTTCGTTACCGCCACCACCTTTAGTGCCGCCAATATGAAGGCCTTTACGCTGACCTAGCGTGTGGTACATCAAACCTTGGTGTTGACCAATCACTTGGCCTTCAGGTGTTTCGATGTTACCCGGTTGTGCTGGTAGGTATTTGCCTAGGAACTCAGTGAACTTGCGCTCACCGATAAAGCAGATGCCTGTTGAATCTTTCTTCTTAGCTGTGATCAAGTCTTGCTCTTCAGCAATACGTCGCACTTCTGGCTTCTCTAATTCACCGACAGGGAATAGGCTGCGTGCCACTTGATCTGAGCTTAGCGTGTATAGGAAATAACTTTGGTCTTTGTTGCTGTCTAGACCGCGTAGCATTTCTGGTTTTACGCCAGCATCAAGCTCCTCTTGAGTTGGGAAAGTACGACGAACGTAGTGACCCATCGCAATGTAGTCTGCGTCTAGCACTTCATCCGCAAACTCTAAGAATGCTTTAAATTTGATTTCTTTGTTACAAAGAATATCTGGGTTAGGTGTACGACCTGCTTTGTACTCTTCAAGGAAGTATTCGAATACGTTGTCCCAGTATTCTGCAGCAAAGTTGATAGTGTGAAGGTGGATACCTAGTTTGTCACATACCGCTTGAGCATCAGCAAGATCTTCAGCTGCCGTGCAGTATTCTTCGTTATCGTCTTCTTCCCAGTTTTTCATGAAAAGGCCTTCTACCTGATAGCCTTGTTGCTGAAGAAGATACGCCGATACTGACGAATCTACACCGCCGGACATACCGACAATTACTTTCTTTTCGCTGTTTCCAGAGCTGATATCTGACATGTCTAAACACCGTTACTATTACTTGGTCGCAGATTCTAACAGAAAGAGAAACGCCGTGACAGATCCGAGACCGGAATCACAGTTTCATTTGCACAAATAGTGCGCTGACTTTGTTAGAGAATCGCATGAGAGCGAGGTGAGTCGCTAGGATGTCAGAAGTATATGTGGCATAGTCGCTCGAAATCCAAGACCTGAGATAAAAAAATGTCTGAACAAAATGAATTTATGCAAGAAGAAGAGCTGATTGAGATCATCGAGAACCAGCTTGAAGATGGCGAACCAGTGAAAGTGAAAGAGACGTTGATGCGTTTAATGATGACAGGCACTCCACGTGAAGAAGCAATTGCGGCTATGGCATGTGCACTGGCAATTGAAGTATTTGACGTTATGAAAAACGGCGCGGAGTTTAATCAAAAACGTTACGCGGAGCATTTGGGCATGCTGCCCGATTTAAGCTTTATGGAAGGCGAATAAAAAAAACCTTCAGCAAACGTTTGCTATAGTTTGAAAGATTGCCGCGTTAAATATAGCGCGGTAGAATCCGCCACCTATTTCCCCTTGACTTAGACTAGCCTTATGAAATTCCCTGGACAACGTAAATCAAAGCACTACTTTCCGGTTCACGCTCGTGATCCTCTAGTGAGCCAAGCTCAAAGCAGTAAAAGAATGTCACGCACTCATATTATCGGTATTGACCAAACATTGGTGGATATTGAAGCAAAGGTGAGTTCTGAACTTATTGAGAAGTATGGTTTGAGCAAGGGACATTCACTGGTTATTGGCGACGCAGCCGCTGAATCTTTGTATCAAGAATTAAAAGAGCAGTGCCTGATTACCAATGAATACGCTGGTGGCACAATTGGTAACACATTACACAACTATTCAGTGCTAGCGGATGACCGTTCTACACTGTTAGGTGTAATGAGCCAAGATATTAAGATTGGTAGTTACGGTTATCGCTATTTATGTAATACATCAAGCAGAATGGATCTGAACCATTTACAAGGGGTAGATGGCGCAATTGGTCGCTGCTTTGCATTAATTACAGAAGACGGTGAACGTACTTTCGCAATTAGCGAAGGACAAATGAACCAATTAAAACCAGAAAGCATTCCTGAAAAAATCTTCAAAAGTGCTTCTGCTTTAGTTTTAACGGCTTATTTAGTTCGCTGTAAGCCAGGCGACCCGATGCCTGAAGCAACAATGAAAGCGATCGAATACGCGAAGAAATACGATGTGCCAGTCGTTCTTACACTAGGTACTAAGTTCGTTATTCAAGATGATCCAGAATTCTGGAAAGATTTCCTTGAGCAACACGTAACGGTTGTTGCAATGAATGAAGACGAAGCTGAAGCGTTAACGGGTGAAAGCGATCCACTGGCTGCATCAGATAAAGCGCTAGACTGGGTAGACCTTGTTCTATGTACTGCGGGACCTGTTGGCCTATTTATGGCTGGTTATACAGAAGATGCAGCTAAGCGTGAAACGTCACTGCCTTTACTTCCAGGTTCAATTGCGGAATTCAACCGTTTTGAATTTAGCCGTCCTGCGCATAAAGATTTATGTGAAAACCCAACTAAAGTGTATTCGCACATTGCGCCATACATGGGTGGACCAGAAAAGATCAAAAATACCAATGGTGCAGGTGATGCTGCGTTATCAGCTTTATTACATGATATGGCTGCTAATAAGTACCACAAAGAAAACGTGCCAAACTCAAGTAAACACCAACATTCATTCTTGACGTACTCTTCGTTCTCACAAGTTTGTAAATATTCTAACCGTGCTAGCTATGAAGTGTTGGTTCAACACTCTCCACGTTTATCTCGTGGCCTTCCTGAAAGAGAAGATAGCCTAGAAGAAGCGTACTGGGAAAGATAAGTTACTTTCTTTAATCAGTAGTACTATCAGTATCAGTTGGTTTCTAATACTGATAGTACAAATATAAAAAAGGCTCCGAAAGGAGCCTTTTTTGTTTCTGAATATATTGAAGTCGTAAATAATACTTTGGTCGACTTAAATATTAATTCTATCGCTTAGCGTGTAATTGATTACTCACTAAGTAAACTAAATGTTTAGATAGCAAACTCTTCTAGAGATTTACCAGCATCTAGCTGTTCTTGGATAGCTGAAGGCGTACGGCCTTGACCTGTCCAAGTCTTCTCGTCGCCGTTTGCGTCTACGTATTTGTATTTCGCTGGGCGAGGAGCGCGTTTAGCTTTTGTTGTTTTAGATTTTGCTTCACCAGAAAGTGCAGCAATAAGATCGGCAACATCAATTCCGTCTTTTGCAATTTGTTCAGCAATAGCAGAAAGCTTAGCTTCTTGCTCTGCTTTAGCAGCACGCTCTTCAGCTTCAGACTCTTGACGCTCTTGTACAACAATAGTCAGCTTGTCTAGCGCTTCTTCAAGTTGCTCAAGAGTTAATTCACGTGAGAACGCACGAAGGCTGCGGATATTTAATAGAGTTTTTGTTAATTCAGACATGATATTTTCCATCAAGGTAAACTAAATAATCTTCCTAATAATAAACAGAGCCTAGGAATAAAACAAATAGTATTTCTTCTATTACATATTTAAATATAAAAGTGAGATGAATAGTTGAAAATTCAGAGCAGTATTTCTATTGAATTTATAATAATTATTAAGAATATCTTAAAAAATGATATGTGACAGGTGGAGTAGTCAACTTATGTAGACTATTCTTCTATTGATTAGTTCATTAACAAAAAGCTATTTTTCTCGGAATGATATGTTGCATTGTTGCTATTGATGAGTACAATTGCGGCTACCTGATGCGAGGTGTTGGTTAATTTGTTGTTAAACTCTGGTTTACACGGTTAATAATGTTATCGCACGTAGAGGTGCAATTATAAAAAGTAACTTCCGTTGGGGTGATGCCAATGAACGGGAATGAAAGGTGTAATTGCCGAAGTAAATTGTATATCTAAGCAATTTGCTGGGGTTGTGCTCAATAGGTACAACACTGCCATAGTCTTAATTTTAAACTATGGAGCGCTACTGTAGGGTTGGGTGAAGTGTTCACTTCCCTTTCGCTTAGTTCAACATGAGCTTGGTCAGCCGTATCAAGTTTGTCTGCAGTAGATCTCTAGCCAAATAAAAAACTGGTTTTTGAAGATCATGAATTTAATAGATTTTGCAACATCACCTTTATCTTTGCTTCCGCCCCTTGTGGCTTTGAGCCTTGCTATTGTTACCCGCCGTGTATTGGTTTCTTTGGGTGTCGGTATCATCATGGGTGCGATTCTACTTGCTGATTACTCAGTAGGTAACGCAGCTAGCTACGTGTTTACTAAAGCATCTGGTGTTTTCATCGAAGATGGTGGCATCAACACTTGGAACATGAGCATCATTGCATTCCTAATTATTCTTGGAATGACAACGGCATTATTAACACTGTCTGGCGGTACTCGCGCATTCGCGGAGTGGGCACAGTCTCGCGTTAAGAGCAAACGTGGTTCAAAACTACTTGCTGCTTTCTTAGGTGTATTCATCTTTGTTGATGACTACTTTAACAGCCTAGCGGTTGGTGCTATCTCTCGTCCTGTAACAGACCGCTTCTATGTATCTCGCGCTAAGCTTGCTTATATCCTAGATTCAACTGCTGCTCCTATGTGTGTGATCATGCCTGCTTCTAGCTGGGGTGCTTACATCATCACGATCATTGGTGGCATCTTAGTGACACACGGTGTGACAGAGTATTCTGCACTGGGTGCTTACGTTCGTCTTATCCCAATGAACTTCTACGCTGTATTCGCACTACTAATGGTGTTCGCAGTAGCATGGTTCGGTCTAGACGTTGGTAAGATGCGTGAGCATGAGATCGAAGCATCTCAAGGCCGTGGCTTTGAAGGTGACAACGATCAAAAGCAAGCTCACGATCTAAACGAAGAGTTAGATATCGAAGAGAGCGAAAACGGTTCAGTTTCTGATCTTGTTATGCCAATCGTATCGCTAATTGTAGCGACAGTGGCTGCAATGCTTTACACAGGCGGCCAAGCGCTGGCTGCTGATGGCCAAGCATTCAACCTTCTAGGCGCATTCGAAAACACGGATGTAGGTAAGTCTCTTGTTTACGGTGGTGTTATTGGCTTACTAGTAGCACTAGCGACAGTATTCAAGCAAAAGCTATCTATGACTGATATCGCAAGAACAATGTGGATCGGTGCTAGCTCTATGTTTGGCGCGATTCTGATTCTTGTGTTTGCATGGACTATCGGTTCTGTTATCGGCGACATGAAAACGGGTTCTTACCTATCGTCTCTAGTAACAGGCAGCATTGATTACCACTGGTTACCGGTTATGTTGTTCCTTCTAGCGGGCGTTATGGCGTTCTCTACAGGTACATCTTGGGGTACGTTCGGTATCATGCTACCAATCGCGGGTGATATGGCTGCAGCATCGGATATCGCACTGATTCTTCCAATGCTAAGTGCGGTTCTAGCGGGTGCAGTATTTGGTGACCACTGTTCTCCAATCTCAGATACGACGATTCTGTCTTCTACTGGTGCTCGTTGTAACCACATCGACCACGTCTCGACTCAGCTTCCATACGCGTTGTCTGTAGCGTTCGTATCGTGCATTGGTTTCATCACTCTAGGTATGACATCTTCAATTGGCATCGCATTTGGCGCAGCGTCTCTAACGTTTGTTGCTGTATGTTTTGCATTGGCTTACTTCTCTCGCTGCAAAATGGCTACGTGCAAAAGCTAAAATTGAAAGTTAATCAGTAAACTATCAGGGAGGCGTTTGCCTCCCTTTTTTGTGCCTGTTAATTTAATTTTAAGTTTCGTGAAAAAAGTTCGAATAAATGGTTGAAAAAGGATGTCAGCTTAGTTAGTGTGGAGACAAGACAGCAAACAACCTAAGAGCTGATAAGTATGCGTAAATTAGTAATGAACATTCATCACCATCATCACCCTATCTAGTCTTTCGGGGAGATTTACGTATACCCGGGAGCAAGATTACTCCCGGAGGTTAAGTCAAAAGAATTTAGATTTAAACCCTCGGGATGACAAAGTCCCCGAGGGTTTTTTAGTTTTAGCGCTTTTAAATAATCAATAAATTCAAATATTTGCACAGGGATACAGCAATGCAGACACAACGCCTAAGAATCGCAATTCAAAAGAAAGGTCGCTTAAGTAAAGAGTGCCAAGACCTACTTAAAAAATGTGGTGTTAAATTTAATATCATGGGTGAGCGCCTAGTGGTTCACTCACTAAATATGCCAATCGACTTGTTACTCGTTCGTGATGACGACATCCCAGGTCTTATCATGGATGGTGTAGTTGACCTTGGTTTCATCGGTGAAAATGAACTAGAAGAAGTTCGTCTAGATCGTGTTGCTCTTAAAGAGCCTTCAGAGTTCCGCACACTACGTCGTTTAGACTTCGGTGGTTGCCGCCTTTCAATCGCTATTAATAAAGACGAAGAATACAACGGCCCACAAGACTTAGCGGGCAAACGTATTGCGACAACCTACCCACAACTACTTAAAGCCTACATGGACGAGCAGGGTGTTGAGTTCAGCACTTGTATGCTAACAGGTTCGGTTGAAGTCGCGCCTCGCGCTGGCCTTGCAGACGCTATCGCTGATTTAGTTTCTACAGGTGCAACGCTTGAAGCGAACGGCCTAAAAGAAGCAGAAGCTATCTTCCAATCGAAAGCAACACTGATTCAACGTGTTGGCGACTTCGACGCAGACAAGACCGCACTGATTGAAAAACTACTGACTCGTATGCAGGGTGTTCAACAAGCGAAAGAGTCGAAGTACATCATGCTTCACGCGCCAACCTCTCAACTAGAGCAAATCAAAGCACTACTGCCTGGTGCTGAAGATCCAACGGTTCTTCCTCTATCTACAGACAAAGACAAAGTTGCCGTGCACCTAGTAAGTACAGAGAACTTGTTCTGGGAAACAATGGAACAGCTGAAAGAGTTGGGTGCAAGCTCGATTCTAGTATTACCAATCGAAAAAATGATGGGGTAGTGACGATGAGAACCGTTGTTTGGCAATCTTTAAGTGAATCACAGCAAGACTCGGTATTAGAGCGTCCAGCTATTACTGAAGGTGCAAACATCACAGCGACTGTTTCTGATGTTATTGCAAAAGTACGAAATGAAGGCGATGCCGCGCTTAAAAAGCTGACTGCAAAGTTTGATGGTGTAACTCCAGAATCTATCCGAGTCAGTTCGGGTGAGATTGAAGAGGCGTGTGCTCGTCTAACACCAGAGATGAAGCAAGCGTTAGAGCAAGCTTATAGCAACATTGCTAAGTTTCACGAAGCTCAAAAGCCGCAGCCAATTAAGGTTGAGACACAGCCTGGTGTTGTGTGTGAGCAAGTGACGCGCGCGATTAATACTGTTGGCCTTTATATTCCCGGTGGCAGTGCGCCACTACCGTCAACGGTTCTTATGTTAGGTGTTCCTGCTCAAATCGCAGGTTGTCGTAAGGTTGTGCTTTGTTCACCTCCGCCAATCGCTGATGAAATCTTGTATGTCGCTAAGCTTTGTAAGATCGACGAAGTTTACAACGTTGGTGGTGGTCAAGCGGTTGCAGCAATGGCTTACGGTACCGAGAGTGTGGCTAAAGTCGATAAGATCTTCGGCCCAGGTAATGCCTACGTTACGGAAGCAAAGCGCCAAGTGAGTAATGACTTCCGCGGAGCAGCTATTGATATGCCAGCTGGCCCATCTGAAGTGTTAGTGATTGCTGATGAAACGGCTGATGCAGACTTCATTGCAGCGGATTTGTTGAGCCAAGCGGAACACGGGCCTGACTCTCAAGTAGTATTGGTAACTCCATCTCCAGTGGTTGCAGACCAAGTAACAGAAGCGGTTCAAAAGCAACTGAAAGAACTGTCTCGTGCGAACATCGCTCAGCAAGCATTGGCTTCAAGCTTAATCATCATTGCTGAATCGATCACTCAAGCGATTGCGATTTCGAATTTCTACGGTCCTGAGCACTTGATCGTTCAAACCAAGAACCCACGTGAATTGCTGCCATTGCTAGATAATGCAGGCTCAATTTTCCTTGGTGACTGGTCTCCAGAATCTGCAGGTGACTACGCATCCGGCACAAACCACGTTCTTCCGACTTACGGTTATACCAAGACGTATTCAAGCCTAGGTTTGGCTGATTTCTCTAAGCGAATGACGGTGCAGGAGCTAACAGCCGATGGGTTGAAAGGCCTAGCGCCAACAGTAGTAACAATGGCGGAAGCCGAAGGTTTGGATGCACACAAACGCGCTGTGACTATCCGAGTTGAAAAGTTAAATAAAGCGAAATAAGGGTAGGGCATGGAAAAGTTAGCAAGAAAACAAGTTCAGGCTCTAACACCTTACTTGTCTGCAAGACGCATAGGCGGTACTGGTGATGTATGGCTAAACGCCAACGAATCTCCGTTTGATAACGAGTACAACCTGAACTTGTCTCGTCTTAACCGTTACAGCGAATGTCAGCCAAAAGAGCTGATTGATGCTTACGCTCAATACGCAGGCGTGAACTCAGAGCAAACTCTGACAACGCGTGGTGCTGACGAAGGCATTGAGTTATTGATTCGTGCTTTCTGTGAGCCGAACGAAGACGCTATTCTTTACTGCCCACCCACTTACGGTATGTACGCAATCAGTGCAGAGACGATTGGTGTTGAGCGTAAGGTTGTGCCTCTGACTTCTGAATGGCAATTGGATCTTCCAGCTATCGAAGCTCAGCTCGACAACGTAAAAGTGGTGTTTGTTTGTAGCCCAAATAACCCAACCGGTAATTTGGTTGATCGCAAAGACATCATCAAGTTGCTTGAAATGACACAAGACAAAGCGATTGTGGTGATGGATGAAGCGTATATCGATTTTTGTCCAGAAGCGTCAACCGTTGATTTGCTTGAGCAATATCCAAACCTAGCGATTCTGCGCACCTTGTCGAAGGCCTTTGCTTTGGCGGGCTTACGTTGTGGCTTTACGCTAGCGAACAAAGAGCTTATCGATGTACTGTTGAAAGTGATTGCTCCTTATCCAGTGCCAATCCCTGTTGCTGACATTGCCGTTCAAGCACTTTCAGAGCAAGGACTCGCGCGAGCTAAGTTCCAAGTTCTGGATTTAAGTGCTAACCGAGCGTATTTGCAGGCGGGTCTATTAGGTATGCCTCAAGTGACGGTTTTTGATGGCTGGGGTAACTACTTACTGGTGAAATTCCCGAACGGCGATGAGTTATTTAAAGCGGCTTGGGATACGGGCATTATTTTGCGTAATTCACCTATTGAAGACTGTGTTCGTATTAGTATTGGTAACCGCGAAGAGTGCGAAAAGACACTTGGATTCATTCGTAACTTTTATCAGTAACGAAAGGCTTACCAGTAATAACATTTGCCAGTTTGAGTTGATTAATCGCAGATTGGCAAGTGAAACCAATATTTTGGGTTAGCGTTTGATTTTAGCTAGGCCACCAGATTTAAAATTAAAAGGAAGTTCAAGTGAGTAAACAACAGAAAATACTTTTTATAGACCGTGACGGCACCTTAATTGTAGAGCCGCCAGTTGACTTTCAAGTAGATCGTTTAGACAAGCTAAAATTCGAACCGCGAGTAATTCCTAGCCTACTTGCACTGCAAGACGCTGGTTACCGTCTAGTGATGGTGACTAACCAAGATGGTCTAGGTACCGATAGCTACCCACAAGAAGATTTCGATGCACCACACAATATGATGATGGAGTTCTTCGAATCTCAAGGCGTTAAGTTTGACGACGTGCTTATTTGCCCTCACTTTGACGAAGACAACTGCTCTTGCCGTAAGCCTAAACTGGGTATGGTTAAAGAGTACCTACAAGGCGGTAAAGTCGATTTCCAACACTCTGTTGTGATTGGCGACCGAATGACGGATCTTCAACTGGCAGAGAACATGGCTATCCGCGGTATTCAATATGGCCCGGATGCGGAAACTGAAGGCACGCTTAACTGGCCACAAATCGTTAAAGATCTGACGGTTAATGCGCGTATTGCTGAAGTAGTTCGTACTACTAAAGAAACCGATATCAAGGTTGCAGTAAACCTTGATGAAACCGGTGGCAACAAGATCGATACCGGCATGGGTTTCTTCGACCACATGCTTGATCAAATCGCGACACACGGTGGTTTCCAAATGAACCTGACTGTGAAGGGCGACCTGCACATTGATGATCACCACACAGTCGAAGATACCGCTCTGGCTTTAGGCCAAGCATTGAAAGATGCACTAGGCGACAAACGTGGTATTGGCCGTTTTGGTTTCAGCCTACCAATGGATGAGTGTTTGGCTCAGTGTGCGTTAGACCTTTCTGGTCGTCCATACCTGAAGTTCGATGCTAAGTTCAGCCGTGAGCAAGTGGGTGATCTTTCAACCGAGATGGTGGTTCACTTCTTCCGTTCTCTAACTGATACATTGGCTTGTACGCTACACCTTTCTTCTGATGGCAATAATGATCACCACATCATTGAGAGCCTGTTCAAAGCGTTTGGCCGTACTCTTCGCCAAGCAATCAAAGTTGAAGGTAACGAGTTACCAAGCAGCAAAGGCGTTCTGTAAGGGTTCGGTATGAAAGAGCAAAAAGTCGTTATTATTGATACTGGTTGTGCCAACGTTTCATCGGTGAAGTTTGCGATTGAACGTCTGGGCTACGCAGTTGAAATTTCAAAAGAACCAGAAGTTGTTCTTGCTGCCGACAAGCTATTCCTACCCGGTGTAGGTACAGCAAGTGAGGCAATGAAGAACCTGCAAGAGCGTGACCTTGTTACCCTTGTCAAGCAAGTTGAGAAGCCTCTGCTGGGTATCTGTTTAGGTATGCAGCTGTTAGGCAAACTGTCTCAAGAGAAAGGTCAAAAGGCTGATGAGTTAGTTGAATGCCTAGGTTTGTGTGATGGCGAAGTTCGTTTACTTGAAACGGGCGACTTACCATTACCACACATGGGTTGGAACACAGTAACAGCAACGCCTAATCACCCGCTATTTAAAGACATTGAAGAAGGCGAATACTTCTACTTTGTTCATAGCTTCGCAATGCCAGTGGGTGACTACACAATCGCACAATGTGATTACGGTAATCCGTTCACTGCGGCGGTTCAAAGTGGCAATTATTATGGTGTTCAGTTCCACCCAGAGCGATCTTCGAAAGCTGGCTCTAAGCTGATTCAGAACTTCTTGGAATTGTAATAAGGATTAGGCAGCGGCTAACGTTGCCATATAAGGAATGTAAATGATTATTCCCGCGTTAGATTTAATTGAAGGCCAAGTAGTTCGCTTATTCCAAGGAGACTACGGGCAAGTAACAGAATACAAAGTAGACCCAGCAGAGCAGTTTAATCTGTACCACCAAGCTGGCGCTGGCTGGCTGCACCTTGTTGACTTAACGGGCGCAAAAGACACAACGGCTCGTCAGTTAGACTTGATTGCTAAGCTCCTTGCTAGCACGCCTGCGAACATCCAGATTGGTGGTGGCGTGCGTAACGAACAAGATGTCTTTGATCTGCTAGAAGCTGGCGCACAGCGCGTTGTGGTTGGTTCTACAGCCGTTAAGCAACCTGAGTTGGTGAAAGGTTGGATGGAGAAGTATGGCGCGGAAAAAATCGTGCTGGCTCTAGACATCAACATTGATGAAAGCGGCACACGTAAAGTGGCGATTTCAGGTTGGCAAGAAGATTCAGGTGTGACTATTGAAGCGCTGATTGAAGACTACCTCACGGTTGGCCTTAAACACGTGCTGTGTACCGATATTTCACGTGACGGCACGCTAGAAGGATCAAACGTAGAGCTCTATGTTGATCTTTGTAAGCAGTACCCACAAGTGCAATTCCAATCATCGGGCGGCATTGGCAGCCTAGCTGATATCGAAGCGCTTAAAGGCAGCGGTGTTGCGGGTGTGATTGTGGGTCGTGCGCTACTTGATGGCAAGTTTACCGCAGAGGAGGCATTTGCATGTTGGCAAAGCGAATAATCCCTTGTTTGGATGTCCGTGACGGACAAGTGGTTAAGGGCGTTCAGTTCCGTAACCACGAAATTATTGGTGACATCGTTCCGCTAGCACAACGCTATGCAGAAGAGGGCGCCGATGAATTGGTATTTTATGACATCACCGCATCAAGTGATGGCCGTGTGGTCGATAAAAGCTGGGTGAAACGCGTAGCTGAAGTGATCGATATCCCTTTCTGTGTCGCTGGTGGTATTAAATCAGCAGAAGATGCAGCGCGCATTCTTGAGTTTGGTGCGGATAAAGTGTCAATCAACTCACCGGCATTGGCTAATCCACAGCTGATTACTGACCTTGCTGATAAGTTTGGCGTTCAGTGTATCGTTGTCGGTATCGATTCATACTTCGACAAAGAAACCGGTAAATATCAGGTTTACCAATTTACAGGCGATGAAGCGCGTACTAAAGCAACCAAATGGGAAACCAAAGATTGGGTGCAGGAAGTACAGAAGCGTGGCGCAGGTGAGATTGTGTTAAACATGATGAACCAAGATGGCGTTCGTAACGGCTATGATATCGATCAGTTAAACATGGTGCGTGAAGTGTGTAATGTGCCATTGATTGCCTCTGGTGGAGCTGGTGCAATGGAGCACTTTGCTGAAGCTTATAAAAAGACCAACGTGGATGGAGCACTTGCGGCTTCGGTATTCCACAAACAAGTCATCAATATTGGTGAACTTAAACAGTATTTAAAACAACAAGATGTAGAGGTGCGACTATGAGTTTTGAACCCGTAAGCTTATCAAAAACAGAAGTAGGCGCATTGTCAGAGCGTATTAACTGGGAAAAAGTAGATGGCTTAGTGCCAGCGATTGTTCAAGATTACCAGTCAAGCCAAGTGCTAATGATGGGATACATGAACCCAGCCGCACTTGAGAAAACGGGTGAAACTGGCAATGTGACGTTTTTCTCTCGCACAAAAGAGCGTCTTTGGACGAAAGGTGAAACGTCGGGCAATGTATTGCAACTGCAAAACATCGCCTTGGACTGTGACAGCGACACCTTACTGGTTAAAGTTAATCCCATTGGTCCAACGTGCCACACAGGTACAACAACGTGTTGGGATGGAGACAAGCAAGAAGAGTCTCAGATGGTGTGGCTTCATCAGCTTGAGCAGCTATTGGCTGCCCGCAAGGACGCCGATCCTGAATCTTCTTATACTGCCAGTCTATATGCCCGTGGCACCAAGCGTATTTCGCAAAAAGTGGGCGAAGAAGGCGTTGAAGTCGCGCTTGCGGCGACGTCGGGCGATAAGGCGGAGTTAGTGTGTGAATCAGCAGATTTGATTTACCACCTAATGGTTCTTCTTCAAGACCAAGGCTTATCGATGGATGATGTGGTAAACAAGCTGAAAGAGCGTCATAAGTAAGCTCTCTTTAGATTAATAGAACCGCGTAAAAGACAGACAAAAGCCCCGCAAACAAACATGTTTACGGGGCTTTTTAGTTTTTTAATTTTCAAGATTTCTAAGCCCTACGTCACTTTTCTAACCTCTGACTTTGCGTCATTCCGAGGAGCCTAAGCGACATCAGGAATCTCTTCTCTCAATCTGACTTCTTAGTCGAACGAGTTACCCGCAGCACTTCTTGTATTTCTTACCACTGCCACAAATACACGGATCATTACGGCCGATTTTAAAGCTCTCAACGGTTTGATTTAAGCGTGGGTCAATTTCTGGTTGTGTAGTTTGTTCCTGCTCTGGGAAGGTACCATCAATGTAGTACCAAAGACCGTCTTCACGTATAAAGCGAGAGCGTTCTTGCATGCAGTATTGTGCGCCTTCTTCATTGAAGTAAGCTTTAAACTCAACAAAGCCTTCGTCTTGGTGCGAGCCTACCGCAGTATCGATGACTTCTAGTCCTGCCCAATCACTGTTGATAGATTCGGCAATGCCTTCTCTTTGTGCTTCTGCATTGCAGCTAGGGTGGTAAGTCGCAACAACATAGTCAACCAAACCCAGCACGTGTGCTGAATAACGAGAGCGCATTAATTGCTCTGGTGTTTCAACGGCACTGTGGTTAAGGTGCGCTGATTCACAGCACTGTTGGTAAGTATTGTTGCTACCGCATGGGCATAAAGACATAGTCAGGTCCTGTAAAAATGGCCTCTATTAAGAGGCCATAAATGAATGCGTGGGAGTTTACCAAGAAACGATCGCTCACCAAAGCTTAGTTTCTATTGAAACTATTAAAGCTATAGTACGAAGTATGTTATTTCAGGGCTGGAGCCAATAGCTCTTGGGCCCAAGTTGTCGCTTCGTCATAAGCTTGACCAAGTTGAGCTTCACTCAGTTTGAGAAGCTGGCGAATACGAGTCGCTTCATCCCAACGAGCTTGTTCATAAGCAACGACCATCGCCAATACAGCACCTAACACGCCTTTACGTTGGATAAGGGCCTGTTTAATCTCATCGTCGATTGGCACTGAGTCCAGTACTTGCTTCAACGGTTGGTCAAACAGTGAATCCAGTAGCGAGAACATACCGGTCAAAAAGGCTTGTCCTGGCTCAACCTTCACATTCATCTTCTCGACTAAGAGCTCACATTGACGCGCGCGTAATACCGCTAAACCGTAGAGTGAGTCCGGCTTGTCTTCTTTCGCTGATGCGATCGCCACAAGTGAAACGAACTTACGCAGCTTTTGTTCACCAAGGTAAATAAGCGCTTGGCGGAATGAACGAATCGTTGTTGGTGAACCGCCAGCGGAGTTTACGTAGGTAAGTAGCTTATACGACATGGTCACATCGAGCGTAATCAAACGCTCTACTTCACCAAAGTCGATAGGGTCGTGCGCAATCTCTTTTAACAGCTGAACAGTCGTCAGGAATGCCGGGTTGAGCGCACGCGTTTGGATCATCTCTGGCTTGCTAAAGAAATAACCTTGAAAGTAGGTGAAGCCTGCTTTTTTCGCTTCTTGGTATTCTTCGTACGTTTCTACTTTCTCAGCAAGGAACTTGATATCTAGCCCTTTGAGAGAGTTCATAAACATCGCTGCTTTGGCAATTGGCGTCAAACGGATATCGAACTTGATAATTGAAACGTAGGGTAAGAAGCGCTTCCAAGCTTTACTTGGCACAAAGTCGTCTAGCGCAATGGTATAACCCGCGTCAAAGATGGTTTTGATTGCTTCAAGTAATTCGTCTGTTGGTTCGCAGTCTTCAAGAACCTCAACAACGAGGCTTTCTTTGGGGAACAGAGTAGGGACTAAGTTGATTAGGCTTGCATATGGGAAGTTCACGAACCCAAGCTTATCACCCAACGTATTATAGTGGGTCGATAAGAAGTGATCGGAAAGCAAACGGCTAGTAGCGAGCTCCGGCTCTACTTCAGGGAAAGTGTTCTTAGGACCATCCCTGAATAGCAACTCGTAACCTATGGTTTTCTTGCCTGTGTCGAGTATTGGTTGACGCGCTACGTATGAATATTTCAACTTGGTACTGTGTTCGGTTTATTTCTGGTAGAGAGATAATAGCTAATTCACTAGAAATTACCATACACTTTCTAAGAAAGTCTGACCGACAATAATAATCAAAGTGAAAGTTTAAGCGTGATGTTAAAAGCTATTGCTAAACGCTCGATTCTGTAGTTCAAAACTTTGCGGCGTGAACACCAGCACTGAGCCTTGCGTATACCAATCGCCAAGTACGATACGGGTTTTAGTGCAATTGTTAGCATTAAATGTATGGATGTCTGGGCGGTGAGTATGGCCGTGGATCATCAGATCGACATTGTTTCGTTCCATCACATCTTCGACTTCTTGCTGTGTCACATCCATGATGTCGAGAGACTTGGTCTGCTTGTCATCTTTGATATCTGATTGAACCTTTGAAACAATTTTCTTCTTGATGAAAAATGGAATTCGGTTGAAGACCCATTGTAACCATGGCTGATGCACTTTTTCGCGAAAGGCGAGGTACTTTACATCTTCAGTACATAGAGTGTCTCCATGCAATACTACCGCTTTTTGCCCGTAGATATCGATCGTAGAAACTTCGTCGAGAAGTTGTACGCCCGTTTGCTTAGCAAATTTTTTGCCGACTAAGAAGTCGCGGTTCCCTTGAGTAAAGTAACAAGGCACGCCTGTTTTCACTAAGTCGATAAACGCTTGGCGGATAGAAGTCGCGAATTCACTCTTATCATCGTCACCAATCCAGAATTCGAAAAGGTCACCTAATACGTAAAGTGCATCCGCTTCTACGGCTTCTTTCTTCATAAAGGTTAAGAAGCAGTCTGTGATGTCTTGTCGTGACGGAGAAAGGTGCAGATCTGATATAAAATATGTTTTCATAGGTCTAAAAAAAGGGAGCGATTCGCTCCCTATATCCTGATTTTATCGGCTCATCAATACTAACCGAAAGCGATGAATTAAGCTTCGATTGTAGTACCAGTGATGATCACTTCTTCTAGAGGTACATCTTGGTGCATACCCATAGAACCAGTGCTAACACCTTTAATCTTGTTTACGATGTCCATGCCTTCAACAACTTCTGCGAATACACAGTAGCCCCAACCGTCTAGGCTTTCGCTACGGAAGTTTAGGAAAGAGTTGTCGTTAACGTTGATGAAGAACTGAGAGCTGGCTGAATGCGGTTCCATAGTACGAGCCATTGCTAGCGTACCAACTTTGTTCGCTAGACCGTTGTTTGCTTCGTTCTTGATCGTTGCACGAGTTGCCTTTTCTTTAAGGCCAGAAGTCATGCCGCCGCCTTGAATCATGAAACCATCGATAACACGGTGGAATAGTGTGTTGTCGTAGAAACCGTCACGGCAATACTGTAGAAAGTTTGCGCTTGTTTCTGGTGCTTTTTCTTCGTTAAGTTGAACTTTGATATCACCAAAATTTGTGTGAAGGATGATCATGATTGTTACCTTACTGTCTTTTTAATATGAAGTTCGAATTCTAGCGCATGTTGGCGGACTTTCAAATCATCAAATCATTCACTTAACTCAGATGTTTAAAGTAATTCCTGCTTTTGGGGATTACCTATTAAGGTATGACTTGTTATACTGCGAGCTTATTTTGATTAATCCATAAAATAGATAGAGATCATGCTGAAGATATATAACACGCTCACAAGACAGAAAGAGGAATTCAAACCAATTACAGCTGGCAAAGTCGGCATGTATGTCTGTGGGGTAACCATATACGATCTCTGTCATATTGGTCATGGTCGTACGTTCGTTTCTTTCGACGTAGTAACTCGTTACCTTCGTTACCTTGGTTACGATTTGAACTTCGTTCGTAACATCACAGATATCGATGACAAAATCATCAAGCGCGCTAACGAAAACGGTGAGTCTTGTGACTCTCTGACTGAGCGTTTAATCGGTGAGATGCACGCTGACTTTGATGCATTGAACATGAAGCGTCCAGATGTTGAGCCTCGTGCGACAGAATACATCACTGAAATCATCGAGCTTGTTGAAAAGCTGATTGAACGTGGTTTCGCATACGTTGCAAGCAACGGCGACGTGATGTTTGAAGTAAAGAAATTCGACGAATACGGTAAGCTTTCTAAGCAAGACCTTGATCAGCTTCAAGCGGGTGCTCGCGTTGATGTTGAATCTGCAAAACGTAGTCCATTAGACTTCGTTCTTTGGAAGATGTCTAAACCAGGTGAACCTACATGGGAATCGCCATGGGGCCCGGGTCGTCCAGGTTGGCACATCGAATGTTCAGCAATGAACTCGTCTATTCTTGGTAACCACTTCGATATCCACGGTGGTGGTTCAGATCTGCAGTTCCCTCACCACGAAAACGAAATCGCACAGTCTTGCTGCGCGCACGGCACTCAGTATGTAAATACTTGGATGCACAGTGGTATGGTGATGGTAGACAAAGAAAAGATGTCTAAGTCACTAGGTAACTTCTTCACTATCCGTGACGTTCTAGCACATTACGATGCTGAAACGGTACGTTACTTCCTAATGTCTGGTCACTACCGTAGCCAGCTAAACTACAGCGAAGATAACCTAAACCAAGCTCGCGCATCACTAGAGCGTCTATACACGTCACTTCGTGGTCTAGACCTTACAGCAGCTCCTGCTGGTGGCGAAGAGTACGTGACTCGATTCTCTACAGCGATGAACGATGATTTCAACACACCTGAAGCTTATTCAGTACTGTTTGAAATGGCTCGTGAAATCAACCGTATCAAGCCTGAAAGCATTGAAAGAGCAAGCGGACTTGGTGCACTGATGCGTGAACTAGCAGACATCATCGGTATTCTTCACCAAGAGCCAGAAGCCTTCCTACAAGGCGATGCGGCAGGTAACGGCGACGAAGTGGCTGAAATCGAAGCGTTGATCAAACTGCGTAACGATTCTCGTGCTTCAAAGGATTGGGCAAACGCCGATCTTGCACGTGATAAGCTAAACGAGTTGGGTATTGTTCTGGAAGATGGCCCAGAAGGTACGACTTGGCGTCGTAAGTAAATCTTATAAAAAGGGCTGATTTTCAGCCCTTTTTTCTAGCACGAATTCTCTATTTTCACCTTTTCTATCTTCAACTTTTAATTAACAGGAATATTTCTGTGGCTCAGATGTATTTTTATTACTCGGCAATGAATGCGGGTAAATCAACAACGCTTCTTCAATCTTCATTCAACTACCAAGAACGTGGCATGACGCCAGTGATCTTTACGGCAGCGTTGGACGATCGCTATGGTATCGGTAAAGTGAGCTCACGAATTGGTCTGCAATCTGAAGCTCAGCTGTTTAAAAATGACACCAACATGTTTGATGCGATCAAAAAGCTCAATGAGGAAGAAAAGCGTCATTGTGTGTTGATCGATGAGTGCCAATTTTTATCGAAGGAGCAGGTGTACCAATTAACAGAGGTGGTTGATAAGCTGCATATCCCAGTACTTTGTTACGGCCTACGTACCGATTTCTTGGGTGAACTGTTTGAAGGTAGCCGTTACTTACTGTCTTGGGCAGATAAACTTGTTGAGCTTAAAACAATTTGTCACTGTGGCCGTAAAGCGAACATGGTCATTCGTACCGACGAGCATGGTGTGGCGATTGCTGAAGGTGACCAAGTAGCTATTGGTGGTAACGATAAATACGTTTCTGTTTGCCGTCTGCACTACAAAGAAGCGTTAGGTAAATAAGCTGACCTACAGATGCTGACATTGCTAACGCGAAAGAACGAAAAACGGTGACCAAGTGTCACCGTTTTTGTTTATTGGGCCTGTGTTTTGCTTTCTTCCAAGCCGAGCTTTTACTTTGTTCAAAATCTAACTTTTGCTTATTCGAAACCGAGCTTCTTCAATGCTTGATAGGCGTGGTCAACGTCGTCGGGGATCGGCATCTCAATCTGAAAGCCTTTCGCTGGGTAGATTTTGATTCGCTCATAATCAGCAATTAATGCGCCTAACACCATGTCTAACGGTAGCTCTTCGTTAAAGTAATCATCCCAAGTTTGCCATCGTGACGTCACGGTAATCTCGGAAGTTTCGTCAGGCCACTGTTTACTGAAGGTGGCGTAGGTACGTTTCTCCATGAAGGGCTTCTGAACTAAGGTTAACCTCTTCGGCGATAACCCTTTTTCTGTCAGCAACTCATGAGTGAATCGTACATTTTCCCCAGTATTTGTCGCGTGTTTCTCTATGATAATGTCAGAGTCAGGCACACCACAATCTCGTGCGATAGAAGCGAATGCTTCTGCTTCTGAGCGCTCAAAGCTTCCTTCGGTAAAGCGTCCAACACCGCCAGAAAAAACGATGTAAGGCGCGACCTTTTGGTGATAAAGCTCGGCTGCATATTCAGCGACGCGAGTATCGTTGCTACACAATACAAAGATACAGTCGGAAGGCGTAACCTTGTGACCCATAGACATAAAGTTCCAAAGGGTGTCGACTGAGCGATGCAGTTTTATGTTGGGATCTTTGTTAGCTATAGATTGTTCAGTCATGAAGTGCGTCCAGTGTGGATTCGAATTTAAATGAATAACCTAAGTCGAGAATCTTCTTCGAAGAGATTAACTTGTCTGGGGTATCAACAACAGCGGGCAGAGGCTCACTGCTGTTGGCGCTTTTCAGTGCCGCGGCATAAAACTCCGCCTTACTGACTGTATTTGGTGTGGTCACGTTAACTATTTCATTGTGCAGTTGACTGATAGCGAAATCGACAGCACCAATTGCATCATCAAGGTGCAGCATGTTGGCTGGAGCTTGAGTGCTGACTTGTTTTAACTTGCTTGCGAAGCGTGATGGGTGACGGCTTGGGCCGATTAAGCCACTAAAGCGAAGAATGGTGTAGTCGATACCGGAATCAATCACTGACTGTTCAGCTTGCAGCATGATTCGTGCGTTATCGGAAAATAAAGACGCGTGCTCGTTATCTGAGGTCGAAAGGGGGAGTGATGCATCCAGCTCGTTCAGCACACCCGGCTTAGTTGGGTATACCGTAGTTGAACTAACCATAATGAGCTTTTTAATGTTGGCCTTTTGGCATGCATTGGTGAGTTGCTGCCAGTAGTCGGCATACTCTTGTCCTGCTCCTTTTCTAAAGCCAGGAGGGAAGCTGCCAATCACAATTTCAGTGTTGTTTTCGAGTAACAATGAATAGAGTCGCCCGATAGTCTGTTGTGGATCGGATGAATCAAAGCTAAACACTTCACATGGAATTTGTTCGCTACCAATGGCATCTGCTCCCGCTTGGGTCGTTTTCGTGACCACTACTCGGTTACCATGTTTTTCTAAATGTTCAGATAAAGGTGCACCTACCCATCCTGCACCGACAATAAATATAGAAGCCATGTGTTCCTCACAACTGCAAATGACGAATTTACAATAAGCCTAACAAAGCTTTGCCCAAAAATGAAAAAACTCCACGGCCGAAGCAAGTGGAGTTTTTACTAGAACAATGGAGCTTTAGTTTAGTACGCGAAGAAGCTTGTCTGCGCGCTCTGCCATCTCGATACCTTCATCTGTTAGGTAACCGCCGTCTGGCTGAGTACAAAGGTTTTTTTCGAATAGGCGCTTAACAGCGTCTTGAGTTTCTTGAGCAGCCTCTTGATGGACTTTAATTCCAGTAGCTGCACTACTTACATCAAATTGAAGAAGGAGGTTTAAATCAGCAATATGTTCAGCGTTGTACTTCATAATTAACCTATATATTCATAACGTTCTCTACCTTCACCTTAGTGCGCATTCTCGGCTCAGGCAATAGCAAATAAAGAGAATTGATAAGTGATACCAAATTGATTGATTAATCATCGAGTGATGAGTTTATTTTGGTTATATTGGGTGATTTGCACCCACTTAAATCATCAGTGATGTTTATTGCTAAGTGGTTGTAATATATTGTGACTAGAAATAATTTGCATTGAGCGAATATTGTATAAAAAGGATATGCATAAGTGAGAGCGAACAAAGTAGCATTAACGATCAGTATGCTATTTGCTATCTCAGGTTGTCAAAGCACACCCTCAGAGCAGACAGACGCGAACCAAACCACAAACAACAATAATGAATCGACAATAGAGGTCCGTTCATTTCAGTCTGTCCAAAGCGTTTACTCCGAATGGGAAGTTAAGCTTGAAGATCATGATCAATTGTCTCTCTATGCACCAGAGAATTACAATGAACTATTAGACGCATGGGATGATGCTGAAAGCATTTATGCGGACTTACTTAAAGACGAAACTCGGATAACCAAGAGTTACTCCATTTTTTCGAGCCTAACTTACGCTGAAGCCTTCGATGAAAAAATCGCTTTGATCAAATCAAACTATGACTCGATCTTAGTGTTAAAGAAGAAGGCTGATCGAGTACTCGCGGATTCGATTGTCCAAATGGATTACCTGAAGTTTCTTGGCGCAGATACCATGTTTACCTCGAGCTACAAACGTTTGTATTCAGAATACAGCGAGTTGTTCGAGTATGTGCTGGTCGATGAGCTTGAATACGCTCAAGAAGCGCAGGTGGAATTTCTTAACAATGCTCGCTTATTAGAAGTTAAAGTGGCGCATAAGAAATACATCGAACCTTTGAAGAACGAATTAGAGTTCTTGGAAGATGAAGATTTTGATGACGTTGCTCCGCTTACCTTTGCTAAGGCAGCATCTCAAATTGCGTTGGCCGAAAGCCAAGTGAAAGCTAGCCCTCGTGAAAAGTCGATCATTGAAGACGCGGTTCACGCTGCAGAGTTTGAATTGAACCACGTGCGCAGTGTCGCTCATGAAGTCAAAGTGCTGGCGAGCGTAAAAGGCGACCAGTTCGAACAGTCGGTTTTGAATGCCGAGAACCAGCTACTGAGCATTTCACAAATCGTTAATGATGAAGATTACCGTGATGTTGGTTTACGTCAGCAATCACAGAAGATAGTAGCGAGTGTTAAGGCGTTAAAAAGCTCTGATATGACAGGGCTTTTAAAGTCAGAGATTGAAACTTTGACTGAGCAATTGGCTAAGCTGGAGTCTGAAAACCAGAAGCAAGCGCAGCAACTGTCTGAAGCAACCAAGCACAGTGAGTTGCTCGGTGAGCAGATTACCAAGAGTGATGCTCACATTAAAAGCTTAGAAGAGTTAGTGGATAGTTTGAAAAGCTTAGGTGGCAAAGTTGCCAACGAAAGTGACTCTGGTGTGATGTCCCCGGCTGTTGAATCTACTCTAGAGGATTCAACCCTAGAACAATCATCAGAAGAAGTGATTGAACCTTCGGTTTAGCATCACTAATTTCTTTATTTGTGATTGAGTTAAAAGCGCCTTAGGGCGCTTTTTTACGTTCTGTTGATCTATGTCAAAATCTAGAAATAAAAGCGCTCTGTGAGCCATTTTAGTGTACGTTATTCTTTTGGTTTTAACGTAACTTGTTGATATTTATAGGTGTGTTATTTTCTATGCTGATAACTAATCATTCAGCAGAGTTTTCTTTTTACTACTAAAGTCGTATGAATTTGGAATAACTCGGACTATTTGCTTTCAACAAGGCTGTTAGAGCTATTTTGTGCCTAAAATAGCTCTTGAATTCAGAAATGAAAGAGAGGATTATCGCGCTCCCGACGACATGTTTCAAAATGTAAATCATCATGAATCTAAACCAATTTGACTCATTATTACCGCCACAAATGGCTGAGCGCGCTGCAGATATTGGCGTAGGTAAAGCAACCAAAGATCCAATCAAATCTTTTCTCCTAGCGATTTCCGCTGGCATACACATCGGTATTGCGTTTGTGTTCTACACCATCGTAACGACTGGTGCTGGTGATTTGCCTTGGGGTATTACTCGCCTATTAGGTGGCCTTGCATTTAGCTTGGGTTTAATTCTCGTTGTTGTTACCGGTGGTGAGCTATTTACCAGTTCGGTGCTGACTCTGGTTGCTCGTGCAAGTGGCAAGATTAGTTGGCGCACGCTCGTTAAGAACTGGGCTACAGTTTATGTAGGTAACTTGATTGGCGCATTGCTGCTGGTGGCTTGTATGTTACTGACCAAACAGTACATGTTCGACCACGGTCAAGTGGGTTTGAATGCAATGGCGATCTCCCAACATAAGATGCACCACGATTTTATCCAAGCTATCGCGCTCGGCATCATGTGTAATGTATTGGTTTGTATCGCGGTATGGATGACGTTTAGTGGACGCACACTGACTGACAAAATTGCGGTAATGATTTTGCCTGTTGCGATGTTCGTATCGGCTGGTTTCGAGCACTGTATTGCGAATATGTTCCAAGTGCCTTTAGCTATCGGCATCAAAACATTTGCTCCGGCTGAATTTTGGACAATGACAGGCGCTAACCCAGCGGACTATGTTGATCTGAACATGGCGGACTTTTTGATGAACAACTTGCTGCCCGTTACCATCGGTAACATCATTGGCGGCGGTATCTTTGTTGGCATGTGGTACTGGTTGATCTACCTACGTGACTAATAAAGGTGGCGCTATCGACAAAGATGGCGTGACTAACTCAGTTGACGAGATGAGTTAAGGCGCAGTGAAAACACTGAACTGACTTATGACATTTACAAGACGGTCTGCATTGCAGGCCGTTTTTTATTTGTGGAAAACCTACTTCTTCATCTCTCTAATGATCATCTGAGTACGCAACAGCGCTGATTACCATGTGTGTATATGTCTTTGAAATCACCCAAAGATCAAAGGCGATGATCTTCCCTTGGGTCGAAATGGACAAAAAAGGATCTATATTGATTTGGTTATCCACAGTTTCTGTGGATAACCTGTCTCAAATTCAGTGAGTAACCAGATCTAAGTGGAGCAGGGAGGCTATTTCGAAGGCTGTATTTGAGCGAGAACTCGCCCTTCTTTGGTTAAAGATGTCTTCAATGAGAGGTGAAGTGCAAGTGCTAAAGAGCAGCTCATCATCACGAAAATCGCCAGCATGATCATCAGTTGATACTTAATCGCGATCATCGGTGAAGCACCACCTAAGATCTGTCCAGTCATCATTCCCGGCAGCGTTACTAAGCCTGTGGTTGCCATAGAGGCCATGATAGGGGACATCGCTTTCTGTATTGCATTACGTACAAAAGGCGCAGCAGCATAAGTAGGAGACGCGCCTAACGCGATTGCTGCTTCATATTCTGATTTCTGTGTTTCAAAGGCACCAAACAGGTTCTGCAATGCCACGATATTACTGCTTAAGCTATTACCCAATAACATCCCTGCGATTGGGATAAGGTACTGCGCGTTAAAAACCGGTGTCGGCTTAATGATGAAAAAGCAGATGAACAAGACAATAGGTACACAAGTTACCGCAAGGCTAACGGCGACAGGAGCCAAAAGTAGGTTTCTTGGCAGTCTAGATTTTTCAACAATCGAGCTTGCACCGACGATAATCATAGTAAATAACCACAGCAAATTGACCCAAAAACTATTCAAAGTGAACAAGTATTCTAGGTAAAGTCCCACCAGAAATAGCTGAATAACCATACGAATGATGCTGATAGAAGCCTCTTTGCCAAGGCCGAGTTTTAACTTGTGGTTGATGGTAATGGGTAGCAAGAGAAGTGAGCTGAAGAACAATAACTGCCACCAAGATATATCAATAACGTCTTGCATAATGTTTCCTTTTAAGTAGGTCCCCATCATATCTGAAAGTGCCAAATGATGCATTTCAGCTTCTCAGCCGTTGCTTTAAAAAATACTCAATAATTTAACAATCAAACCACAAAATATTGGTTTTTTGAGGCATTTTTGGCTACTACTTAGTAGGTAAAACGTTAAAATTGGTTACAATAAGGTTGCGCAGGTGTTGGAATTTAACATTTGTGAAATATACTTAATTCTTCACATTTGTTAATACTTTTTAATAACTTTGTTTAACTAAAAACAACTTTGGATGAGCTCAAAAAAGTATTGATTAGCAAGGGTTATAACGGGAGATTTGATTGAACCCTACTTTGAGTATGGTCTAAAATTTGTCGTTAGATACTTAAGAACTTTAGCCCCATAGAATGGGTTACTCGAAATTACTAAATACAAAATAGGCAAAATGTATGAGTGATGTTAATAAAATTGAAACTAGCGAAAAACATTCGCTGGAGTGGAAGTCTTTCCTCTTCATCGCGGTGGTTCTCTTCCCAATATTAAGTGTGGCTTTTGTAGGCGGTTACGGCTTCCTAGTTTGGGCACTGCAAGTGTTTGTATTCGGACCTCCAGGTGCTCACGGCGGCATGTAATGCCCTCTAGTAACAACATTTTTTAAAATCAATATTTAAGAGAGCTAAACATGAAATCATTTTTAGTTAAATTATGGCGCACAATGACTCGCCCAGCAGTACACATCAGTCTTGGTGTACTAACTATGGGTGGCTTTATCGCCGGTGTTATTTTCTGGGGCGGTTTTAACACAGCTCTAGAGCACACAAATACAGAAGAATTCTGTGTAAGCTGTCACACCATGCGTGACAACGTATACGTAGAACTACAAGAAACGGTTCACTGGAAAAACACTTCTGGTGTACGTGCTACTTGTCCTGACTGTCACGTTCCACATGAATGGACAGCAAAAATCGCTCGTAAGATGCAAGCTTCTAAAGAAGTATTCGCTCAAGTATTTGGTGACCTAGATACGCCTGAGAAATTCGAAGCTCGTCGTATCGAACTGGCTAAACACGAATGGGATCGCTTCTCTTCGAACAAATCTCTAGAGTGTAAAAACTGCCACAACTACGATTCAATGGATTTCGAAAACATGCGCCCAACAGCGCGTATCCAGATGAAGAACGCGGCAGAGCGTGATCAAAGCTGTGTTGACTGTCACAAAGGTATTGCTCACAACCTTCCATTAGATATGGCATCAGCGAGCGGTATTGTTGGCGAGCTAGAAAACGTAGCAAGCAGCACATCTTACGCAAATGGTTCAGACGTGATCTCTATTCGTCACCTACCAATGTACACAGATGAAACAGCTGAAGTTGAAGCGGGTCTATTAAGCCCTGCAAGTAAAGTTGCGGTTATCGACGAAAAAGGCGATATGATCAAGATTCAAATCGACGGTTGGCGTAAAGCGAAAGGCTTCGGACGTGTAATCCAAGAAGACTTCGGTATGAACATCTCAACTGCAATCTTGACGAAAGATGTATCTCAAAGTGACGTTATCACTGTTGGTGAGAAGAAAGAAGATGAGCTTACTGGCCTTCCATGGGAAGAAGTTAACCTAGCACTTTGGATGAAGAAAGAGTCTATGGTTGATAACTTCGATCCAATCTGGAACGCAGCGGGTCAAGCGTACCAATCTAACTGTTCAACGTGTCACTCACAGCCAGATGAAGCTCACTTCAGCGCTAACGGTTGGGTAGGCATGCTAGATGGTATGATTGCATTCGTTAACTTCGATACAGATACAGAAGCACTGGTTCTTAAGTATCTACAGAAGCACTCATCAGATTTTTCTGAAGGCCATCACTAATAAGACGTCAATTGGAGTAACACAATGGCAATTACAAGAAGAAGTTTTCTGAAAGGTGTCGCTACTACAAGTGCGGCATCGGTTATCGGTCCAAGCTTATTGGCGTCGGCATCAGCGTCTGCTGCAGAAACAGACGGCGCGTGGAAAGTCTCTGGTTCTCACTGGGGTGCATTCCGAGCTCGCGTTTACGCGGGTAAAGTACAAGAAATTAAACCTCTAGAAATCGATCAGCACCCAACTGAGATGTTGAAAGGTATTAAAGGTATTATCTACAGCCCATCACGTGTGCGTTACCCTATGGTTCGCCTAGATTGGTTGAAGAAGCATAAATACAGCGCAGACACACGTGGTAACAACCGCTTTATTCGTGTGACTTGGGATGAGGCACTAGACCTTGTTTACCGCGAGCTAGAGCGCGTACAGAAAGATTACGGTCCATGGGCGCTTCACACAGGTCAAACTGGTTGGAGACAAACAGGTCAGTTCCATAGCTGTACTAACCACATGCAACGTGCAATGGCACTTCACGGTTACTCTGTGAAGAAAATCGGTGACTACTCAACAGGTGCTGGTCAAACGATCATGCCTTACGTGCTAGGTTCTACTGAAGTTTACGCACAAGGTACATCTTGGGAACTTATCCTAGAAAACAGTGACAACATTGTTCTTTGGGGTAACGATCCAGTTAAAAACCTTCAAGTAGGTTGGACATGTGAGACTCACGAGTCGTTCGCATACCTAGAACAGCTGAAAGAAAAAGTTGCTAAGAAAGAGATCAACGTTGTTTCTGTTGACCCTGTTAAAAACAAAACAGGTCGTTACCTAGAAAACGAGCAAATGTACATCAACCCACAAACTGATGTGGCGTTCATGCTTGGTGTTGCTCACGTTCTTTACAACGAAGGCCTATACGACAAGAAGTTCATCGAAACTTACTGTCTAGGTTTTGAAGATTTCATCAAGTACGTTCAAGGTGAAACGAAAGACAGAGTTGAGAAGACGCCAGAATGGGCTTCTGCTATCTGTGGCGCAAGCGCGGACTCTATTCGTGACTTCGCTAAGATGCTGGTTAACGGTCGTACACAGATTCTTGTTGGTTGGAGTATCCAACGTCAAGAGCACGGTGAACAACCTTACTGGATGTGTGCAGTTATCGCAGCAATGGTTGGCCAAATTGGTCTACCGGGCGGTGGTATCTCTTACGGTCACCACTACTCTGGTATCGGTGTATCTTCAACTGGCTTCGCTGCTCCGGGTTCTTTCCCGCTGAACATCGACCAAGGTCAATCACCTAAGTACACCAACACAGATTACAACGGCTACAGCCGCGTAATCCCAGTTGCTCGTTGGGTTGATAGCTTGCTAGAGCCTGGTAAGAAGATCAAAGCGAATGGTTCAACGGTAACACTACCTGATATCAAGATGATGGTATTTAGTGGTAACAACCCGTGGCACCACCACCAAGATCGCAACAAGATGCGTAAAGCATTCAAGAGCCTACAAACTGTAGTGGCTGTTGATTTTGCTTGGACTGCAACTTGTCGTCACTCTGACATCGTGCTTCCTGCATGTACTCAGTGGGAACGAAACGATATTGATGGTTATGGCGCATACTCTGGCCGTGGTTTGATCGCAATGCACAAGCTAGTGGATCCTCTGTTCCAGTCTAAGACTGACTTCGAGATCATGTCTAGCCTAACTAAGCGTTGGGGTCGTTACGACGATTACACGCGTGGTATGGACGAAATGCAGTGGGTTAAATCACTGTACGACGAATGTCGCGCTTCAAATGAAGGCAGCTTTGAAATGCCTGAATTTGCTGAGTTCTGGGAGAAAGGTTTCCTAGACTTCGGTAAAGGTAAGCCATGGACTCGTCACGCTTCATTCCGTGAAGATCCAGAGATCAACGCACTAGGTACACCTTCTGGTTTCATCGAAATCACAAGCCGTACTGTTGGCAATATGGGCTACGAGCACTGTCAAGAACACCCAATGTGGTTCGAGAAATCTGAACGTTCACACGGTGGTCCAGGCTCTGACAAACACCCGTACTGGCTACAATCTTGTCACCCAGACAAGCGTCTTCACTCTCAGATGTGTGAATCTGAAGAGTGGCGTGCGACTTACGCGGTACAAGGCCGTGAGCCAATCTACATCAACCCAGTAGATGCTAAGAAGAAAGGCATCAAAGATGGCGATGTAGTACGTGTGTTCAACGACCGTGGTCAACTACTAGCGGGTGCTGTTCTAATGGATAGCTATGCTCCTGGTGTTGTTCGTATCGAAGAAGGTGCTTGGTACGGTCCGATCAACGAGAAAGTGGGCGCGCTAGATACATACGGCGATCCAAACACACTGACTCAAGATATCGGTACGTCTGAACTTGCTCAAGCAACGTCAGCAAACACATGTTTGGTTGATTTCGAGAAGTTCCAAGGCAAACTGCCTCCAGTAACTTCATTCGGTGGTCCAATCGAAGTTTCTTAAGTCTTGTCTTAAGAACCAAGATTAAAGCTTGAATTAAAGCCCCTGTAAGCACTCTTACAGGGGCTTTTTGTATTTTTGATATCAGTGTTGGTGTTTCTAAATAAGCATTATACAGGGCTAATAGAGGGCGTTTTTGAGACAGGCTGTAACGCGCTGTTTGAGAGAGGTGGTAGAAGCAGTGAAGCAGGAAGGGAATGTAAAAAGAACCTGTGGAAAGACTTAAGCAGGCGGAAACAAAAAGGCCGATACAAAGTACCGACCTTACAGAAGCCTATGGAGTTAACTCTACTCAAGTTAGATCTCAAATATAAACCAGTAGCTATAAGCACAGATTAGTGCGGGCACACTAGAGTATAAGGTCGCGACCAGTGCCGCTTTGGGAGCCATCGCAATCGCAGGGAATAGCGCGTCACCATCATTTGAAATTGCGTTACCTACCTGAGCCGAAAGTGGCAGGGCGCCTGAAAGGTATAAGCTAGTGACCAATAATTGCGGTCCACAGCCCGGTAGCAAACCCATCAACACGCCAGCCAGGGGGAGCATGATGCCCCAGCTTGAGAATAGCGTCGCAAAATCAACATTTGCTATCACAGAGCCAAATTCAAAGAAAAGAAAGGCAACCACAACCCACGCTGTCACAAAGTTGGTGTCTTGAGCGGTTTTTTGCAGTGGATGTGAGCCTAAACATTTCTCATCTTCACTTACTGCTGATTTGTAATCTTCAATTTCCCGAGTGAGGCCCCATAGAAACATCGAGCTAATCAATAAAATTGTTCCCGCCCATTCCATCGACATTTCAGGCAACGCGAGTAACTCGTTTACATCGACTTGAAAAGAGCCAAGTAGAGCTACTGCAGCGCCGGGAATAATCAGCACTGACCATAGGTAACCTTGCAGGTTGATCGCCTTTTTAGAGACGGATTCTTTGTCTTGGGATTGAGATGAGCAACTGTGAACGGCTTCATTTTTCTCTGCTTTTTTTGGGCGTAAGAAGTCGTCTGCGTGAAACAAGTTAATGATTCGGCCTGACGCAGTACCCACGATCACGCCCATCGCCATCATGGCTAAACCTGTCTTAGGCTCGCTCGCTATGAGCAGGAAGGCCGCATCACCCATGGTTGAGACGAGCACAGCAACAACTGCGCCGAATCCGAGTTTGCCCGAGATAAATTGTGTGGTAACCACTATCGCACCGCCACAGCCGGGCAACGCGCCCATGAGAGCCGCGAATACCACTTGGTTTGAACGAGATTGATGGACGAGCTTATTGAAGACGTTATCTTTGTTTATGTACAGACTTAACCAGTGGTAAATAGCCAAGGTTAAAGCAACATAACAAGACACTGCCCAAAACGCGTCTGACAAAGTAGTCACCGTCAGCTCTCGTGTAGCTGGGGCTGCAACCAAAGCTGCAAGTGAGACAGGCAAAAGCAGGCGCTTAAATGACAGTGAAAACTGAGTTGTTTTCGCAGCACTACTGCTTGGCAAAAAAGAGATTAGTCGATCCATAGGTGTTACTCAAAATTAGTGGCTTAAGATAAATATATACGAATGATAATAATTATCAATTGCATTTGTTGTTTTTTTATCTATTGTTACTATTGGCTAAACCCACGAAACATGACCAATCTAAAAAAATGAGGTAAAGTATGGCTAATAAAGAGAGGCTCTAAAGGTAGAGTCATAATTGTTAGTGTAATAGGAAGAAACATGATTTTAGTTGTTGGTCACAAAAACCCTGATAGTGACAGTATTTGTAGTGCGTTAGTTGCAACTGAGCTTCTTAAGGCTCGTGGCGAGGAAGCGACACCAATTCGCCAAGGCGAGATCAACCGCGAAACTCAACACATTCTAGAAGTCGCTGGTGCTGAAAAGCCAGAGCTTCGTACTTCTGTTGCTGGTGAGAAAATCTGGCTAGTAGACTACTCAGATCTAGCACAAGCACCAGATGATGTTGCTGATGCAGAGATCGTAGGTATTGTTGATCACCACCGTCTAGGCGACGTGATGACAGTAAACCCAATGGAAGCTTGGATCTGGCCTGTTGGTTGTACAAACACTGTACTTTTCAACATGTTCAAGATTGAAGGTCACGCAATCTCTCAACAAATCGCTAAACTAATGATGTCTGCAATTCTTTCAGACACAGTTGGTTTCGCTTCTCCAACATGTACTCAAAAAGACAAAGACGCGGTTGCTGAGCTTGCTGAAATTGCTGGCGTAACTGACGTTGATGCATTCATCAAAGCGCTTCTAATCGCAAAAACAAACATCGAAGGCCTATCTGCTGCACAGCTAGTAGAAAAAGACCTTAAAGGCTACCCATTCAACGGTCGTGATGTTGTTGTTGGTCAAGTTGAACTTGCGACTCTTGAGCAAGTAGACGGCATGATCGAAGCGCTAGAAGCTGATCTTGAAGAGCGTTGTGAGAAAGACGGTCTAGCGTTCGCTGCGGTAATGCTAACAGATATCACTACTGCTCAAACTCGTCTTCTATACAAAGGTGAGTGGGCTGAGAAATTGGTTAAGCACGAGAAAGGCGGCGTATTAATGATGGAAAATACACTAAGCCGTAAGAAGCAAGGCTGGCCTTGGCTACAAGGTGAGCTTGTTTAATCAAGTCGCTTAATATTAAACGCCTGCTTATTTAGCAGGCGTTTTTCTTTGAAGTAGACTTTCTTCTTCATCGATAATGTTTGAAGTTAACAACACTCGGCATAAAATAGCTTTAAGAGCAAAGTTACTGACTAAAGTAGGAAATTAAGATGACTACACAGCTAGACGATAAAAAAATCGCTGAAATCAACAAGTATACGGGCGAGCAACGCCTGAAATACTGTGTGAAAGAAATCGTAGCAAACCGTGAAGTATGGATCTTAACCGATGAACACGGTTGTGTAATGCTGAACACAGAAGATGAAGATTGTGTTCCAGTATGGCCAAACCAAGAGTTCGCAGAATCATGGGCAACGGGTGATTGGTCTGAGTGTAAAGCTGAGTCTATTTCGTTGAACAAATGGCACAGTCGCTGGACGAACGGTCTAGAAGACGACGAACTTGCTGTTGTAGTATTCCCGAACGAGCAAGAAGAAGGCGTTATCTTGTTCCCGGATGAGTTCGACTTCGAATTGAAAAAGCAGGCAGCTAAGCGCTAGTTCTTTCGTAATACAGTAACATCGTAAGTCAGCGTTGCCTTTCTTAGGCAGCGCTATCATTCAATTATCCCATCTAAGTTACTTCCAACGTATATTCGTCAATACCCAATCAACTGATACAAAGGCGCTTGCTGTGCGGCTTTAGAAGCTTGCTGAAGCACACCTGTTTTGCTGTATCTCTTGAGTATCTTTCGAACGATAGGTTTTACTTCAGATTTTGTCATTCCAGCTTTCAATTCTGGTTCATACAGCAATTGCAGTAGCACTACGTCTAACGGCGATAATAAGTCTTCTGGCGTGTGGTCGTTGAAAATAGAAGGGTAGGCTTTATCTGAATCATTCGGCAGGCCTAGAACTTGTGTGATCTCTTCCACGATACAGGCGACCAGCTTACCTCGCGATCTTGCCTGATCAACCGGGATTACAATCCCAGCGTATACAATCTCGCCTTTAGAATTGGTTCTATAGCCCGCCGTGCAGATGGCTCTATTTAAATGTTGAGTTGATTTGAGCTTGAGCACCGATTTCGCCTCAGATACCCACTGGCTCTGCCTTGTGTATATCCATTTAACGTTCGCTTCGGACTCTTTACTGACGATTGTTATTGGATGTTGGGTGACTTCAGATAAGTGTTTGATATGAAGCTCTGTGATCTCTTGATGCAGTTCCTCATCGCCCACTCGATGATCGATCCAAATCTTGATCGGTTGTTTCCACTTGGCGAGCGGTTTGTTGCCTTGGGAGTATTCGTGTTGAAGCGCGACGTTATAAAAGGCAGTTTCGACGAAGCTTCTATCTAGCCATGTGAGCGGTGTGCTTGTCGCGTTAAAGGACAACAGCACCAACAAGAGGGGAAGCATTGAAGCTGTTCGATACATACTTTTCCCCTCTGCTAAATGTAGCGTGATTCCAGGTTAGTGGTTCGGCGCTTTGGAGAAATGGCTCTCAACCAATCTTTGGGTGATTTGGTGAGTTGGATTGGTTAGCACTTGATCTGTTTCCCCACTCTCAACCACATTGCCTTCATGCATGACAATAATCTTGTCGGTAATGTGCTTAACAATACCGAGGTGTTGAGATACATAAACGAACGATACGCCCATCTCTTCTTGTAACTCTAAGAACAGATTGATGATTTGCGAGCGCATTGCCATGTCCAAACCATTTAAAGCTTCATCAGCAACAATGATGGATGGCTGAAGTATTAAGGCACGAGCCAAACAAACCCTTTGTTTCTGGCCTGCAGCAAGCATCTGAGGGTAGAAATACGCATGTTCCGGTAGAAGGCCTACGCGCAGTAGTGTGTCTTTCACACGACGCATACGAGCTTCTGGAGGCATGTTGGTGTTTCGCTTTAATGGACCTTCAAGAATTCGACCGATCTGAATGCGCGGGTTAAGTGACGTATTCGGATCTTGGAAGATCATTCGAATCAGCTTACAACGAGTCGAGTAGTCTTTGTGCTCTAGCTTTTCGCCATTCACGCGGATCTCGCCTGCGGTTGGCTCCACCATGCCTGCGAGCATTCTGGCTAATGTTGATTTGCCAGAACCATTCTGGCCGATAAAACCAATTGTCTGGCCTGCTTCAAGAGAAAAGCTAACTGGCTTCACCGCCTGATGAATCTTTTTACGGAAAAGACCAGAGCGAGTCGTAAAGTCTTTAGACAAATCACTGACTTCTAATAATGCACTCATGATTTCTTTTTCTTCTCCATATTCAGAGGGAAGTGACAGTTGAACTTATGGTTCTTGATACGTTTCGTATGTGGGATCTCGACACACTGCCTTTGTGCGTATGGGCAGCGAGGCCCTAATCGACAACCAATAGGAAGATGTTGCAGCGGTGGAATTGACCCCGGCAAAGACTGGAGCTTCTCCTTGTGGGGAATCCAGTCGTTAAAGTCTGGCATCGCTTTTAACAAAGCAACGGTGTACGGGTGCTTTGGTGCATCCAACAGCTTCGGTGTATCAGCGGATTCTACCGATTGACCACAGTACATCACGGTAATGCGAGTCGCCCATTGGGTAATGGTGGTTAAGTCATGGCCGATCAACACGATGGTGGTGTTATTGATCTGGTTCATACGACTCAAAAGACGCAATATTTGAGACTGTGTAATTGGGTCTAAATCGTTGGTTGGCTCGTCAGCAATCAAGACTTTTGGCTTGGCAGCGATCGCCATTGCGATCATGACTTTTTGACACTCACCATCTGTCAGCTCATAAGAGTAACTGTCCATTAGGCGAGAGTGGTCTTTGATGCCGACTTTGTGTAGTAATGCGATCGCTTGCTTCTTACGCCACTTAAATCGTTGCCACCAACGACCTTCAAACGAATGGGAAGGGATCGCTTCAACGAGCTGGTTACCTACTTTTTCAGAAGGGTCAAGGCACGTTGATGGCTCTTGGAAGATCATTGCGATATCGCGGGCGATCACTCGGCGTCTTTCTTTCGGCGTCAGTTGCAGTAGGTCGATATTACCTAAGCGCATTCGGTCTGCAGAAACCTTCCAGTTTTCTTTACATACTCCGACGATCGCTTTTGCAACCAAACTCTTACCTGAGCCTGATTCACCTACTAAGCCACGAATTTCCCCTTCATTGAGGGTAATACTCATTCGATCTACGGCTTTAACCATCCCTTGAGGGGTCTCAATCTCGATGGTTAGATGTCGAATATCAAGTAACGGCATTATTCGATTCCTGCATTTAGCGCTTGGCGAACACCTTCACCGACGAGGTTAATCACGATAACTGTAAACATAATAGCTAAGCCGGGTAGGGTAACTGTCCATGGCGCAAGGTAAATCAACTCGACCGAATCACCCAAGATGGAGCCCCATTCGGTACTCGGTGCTTGAGCGCCAAGCCCTAGGAAACCTAAAGCCGTGATATCAAGAATTGCGACTGACAGTGCCAGCGTAACTTCAAGAGCGATCACGGTAAGGATGTTCGGAAGGATTGAGTTCCATAGCAGGTAAAAATCGTTCGCACCATCAAGGCGAGAAGCCAGAATATAGTCTTTTTCTACTTCAGCATGCACGGCAATGTACACCGAGCGTATAAAGCGCGGGATCAGTGCCAAGCACAAGGCGAGCAAGATATTAAACTCCCCAAAGCCAAGGAATGCCACGAAGATAATCGCCAGCAGAAGAGATGGAATCGACATAACAGTATCAAGCAGGTGGTTTAGCGTGCTTGATAGTAAACCGCGCGTCATACCAGCAAGTACGCCAATCAGACAACCAATGACGGCTGCGATAAAGGTAATCACCACCGCGGCGCCGAAGGTTAACTGAGAGCCAATTATTAGGCGAGAGAGAATATCTCTGCCTAAGTCATCCGTACCCAAAAAGTATTCTACCGTTCCCGCAGGATCCCAAGAGGGCGGCGTTAATAGGTGACCGGTTTGTTCTTGTGCATCATGCGGGGTTAGCCACGGTGAAGTGACGGTGACCAGAATGATAAGCACCAAACACCACAAGCCAAACATAGCTAGATTATTGCTGCGGAAGCTGCGCCAGAAACGTTCGAACTGGGTTGGAATCTGTTCTTCTTGGTAGACGTTATTTGTTAGCATACCATTCCTTCCTTACCAGTGGATTGATCATCGCGCCCAGTAGATCGGACAGAATATTAGCGGTCAAAACTAAGGTAGCCACCACAATTACACCAGCTTGAATTGAAACGTAATCTTGATTCGATAAGGCATCCAATAACCAGCGGCCAATGCCCGGCCAGTTAAAGATAGACTCGGTAACAATAGCAAGCGTTAACATACTCGATAGCTGAACACCGACCTTAGGAATAATCGGAGGTATCGCGTTTCTTAGCACGTGCTGCGTGATGATCTCTCTAGTGGAAAGACCTTTAATTCGCGCAGCGCGGATGTAGTTTTGCGTCATTACTTCAGCCACTGACGCTCTCATCAATCGGATGACCTGAGTCGTTGGCGCCAGTGCTAAAACAAGACAAGGCAACGCCATGTGCTCGATAACACTTTGTAGTGCGTGCGCACGGTAGCGACCCTCGGCAAAAAAGGCGTCAATCATCGCGAATCCAGTCACGTGTTCAATCTCGTAAAGTAGGTCGTATCGGCCACCAACTGGGAACATTTCAAAGTGCAGTGAAAACACCATGATCATCAGCAACGCGACCCAAAATATAGGCGCAGAGTAACCGGCCATTGAGGTGAACGATATGGTGGTATCAACAAATTTACCTTGTCTCATACCAGCAATGGTGCCGAAAGGGATACCGATGATGAGTGCCAACACAAAGGCAAAGAAGCACAGCTCTAGCGTTGCAGGGAACACCAGGACCAACTCATCGATGATAGGCACACCGTGTTTGCTTAGGCCAAAGTTTAGCGTCGATAATTCAGTGATATAGCTAATCCAACCGGGCCAAAAATCTTGAATTGCCCAAGGTGAGGTTTGGTCTAATCGAAGCAGGGAAAAACCTACCAAGGTCAGAATTCCTAGCGTAATAACGAATAAGTTTACACGTCTTAATGTATACCAAAACATTACTGCACCTCTCTTCTGACTTGATCAAAAGGTTGGGCATTGAAAGGACTTGCTTTAAAGCCTGTTAGCGAACGATCGTGCACGCGAAATTGCACGCCATGAGCTAAAGGAATCACAGGAACTTCTTCATTGAGAATGTTTTGGGCTTGTCGGTACAAGTTCACACGGTGCCTTTGTTGATTGATCTCTAATGCTAAGTCGAGAAGGAAATCAAAGTCTGAATTACACCACATCGAGACGTTTAACCCTGCACGCTCAGAGCTGCATGAGAGCAGCGGACGTAAGAAGTTGTCCGGGTCACCGGTATTGCCTATCCAGCCTGTAAGCAACAAGTCTGTTGAGGAAATAGAGGACAACTGTGTGCGGTCAAATCGGTCGTCGGTATAGAGTTTCAATTCAATACCAATATCGGCTAAGTTTGCTTGGATAAGTTCTGCCGTTTTTCTTGGACTTGGATTGTATGCGCGTGGCTCTAGTGGTACCCACATTGAAAGCTCTAACCCAGGTTCAACGCCAGCTTCTTTGAGAAGCGCAACCGCATAGTTTCGGTCGTAGCGAACTTGAACGCTGTCTTTTTGGTGAGCCCAAGAAGTCGGAGGAAGCAAGGTGTAGGCTTTGGTTCCTGTACCGTAATACACAGAATCAAGAATGTTCTGACGATTGATAGCTAAGTTGAGCGCTTTACGAACTCGAGAGTCACGCAGTGCAGGGTGCTCAGTATTCAGCGCGATGAAAGAGACATTAACCGCCGGAGTAGCAGAAATCTTCAACTCTTCATGAGCCTGAATAATAGGGATTTGGCTAGAAATTGGTGAGTTGAGCACGTCACACTCACTACGCAGAAGCTTGGCAAGTGTGCCTGTTCCACGTTGCGAAGTATCGAACACAACTTGGTCCATTTGTACTTCACCCTTCCAGTAGTGCTTGTTCTTTTTCAAGCGCACTAGGTCGTTGATTTGGTATTCATCCAAGTAGAAAGGGCCAGTGCCGACTGGATTGGAATCGATTCGATTTTTCTCATCCGCTGCAATGAGCTGATTGGCATACTCTTTAGAGTGAATGACCGCATAGCTGGTGGCGATGTTATTGAGAAATGAATTGTCTGGGCGACTTAATTGGAATTTCACTGTTAGGTCGTCAACCGCGGTGATATCGACAATCAGGGTCTTGAAGTCGATTCCGGCAAACCACGGGTATAGGCCGCCACCCACATAATGAAATGGGTTTGAACTATCAATGACACGTTCAAAGCTAAACACCACATCTTGTGCATTCATGCTACGAGTAGGGGTGAACCAGTCTGTCGTTTGGAACGCAACATTTGGGCGCAGTTTGAACGTGTACTCTGTACCTGATTTATCAACAGACCAACTTGTCGCCAAGTTCTGTTTTGGTCGGTACGTCATCGGATCAAGAGTGAGCAGTGTATCGAAAATTTGAGGACTCAGCGATTCTGCGGTAATGCCACTATCAACCAGCTGTGGGTTGAAGGTACTAGGATTACCTTGGCCGCAATAAATGAAGCCTTTTTCACGGATTTGCTCGTGATTCACACTCTCACCACATCCAGCGAGAAAGCTCAGCGTACAGATGCTCAGTGATAGTCTTATTAGTGCTTTCATAAAAAGAAATACTTTTCGAAACGAGGCGTTAGAGGAGCCTCAAGATCCGGACAATTTAACATTTTATTTATTCGGCTCCAAATAATAATCAAGCGTGGACAGCTATTTATCGTTAGCTTGTCCGACAATCGCGTACTTCCTCACCATTCCACGTAATTGGTTGTAGGTTAACCCAAGTAATTCTGCGGCTTGTTTCTGGTTATATTTGCTCTGTTTGAGGGCTTGGTTGAGTAGCTTGATGTCTTGTTGTTCTTGCCATGCTTTGTAATCAAGCGGCAAAGAAAACAAGCTCTCTGATGAAGTATGGCTGTTAGACGGCTCATTGCCAGTTTCCGGAGAGGAATCTTGCTCTGTTTTCCATGCGGGTTTAAATGGGTTAAACACCAAATATTCAATAGGATATGGATCTTTTCCGTGCTGATAGATAGCTCGCTCAATGACGTTTTTGAGTTCTCGTACATTCCCTGGCCAAGAATAATCCAAAAGCGATTCAACGGCAGAGGGGGCAAAGCCAACAAACAACTCCAATTCCAATTCACGACACATCTTAATGGCGTAATATTCTGCCAGTAGCATGATGTCTTCTTTTCGCTCACGCAAAGGAGGGATAGTAATGACGTCAAACGCCAGTCTATCTAATAGGTCTGCTCGGAATTCGCCCTTTAATGCCATGTCTGGTAAGTCGGCATTGGTTGCACACACCAGTCTGACATTGGCACTTAGTGCCTTTTGCCCACCGACACGTTCATATTGCCCGTATTCAATAACGCGCAGTAGTTTCTCTTGAACCGCAAGGGGAGTGGTCGCCAGCTCATCCAGAAACAGCGTTCCGCCTTCTGCTCTTTCAAAACGACCTTGATGACGCCCTTTCGAACCCGTAAAGGATCCCGATTCATGACCAAACAGTTCTGAATCAATCAAACCTTCACTTAAGGTTGAGCAGTTCAATGAGATCAAAGGTTGATCCCAACGTCTTGAAAGGTAATGCAGTCTTTGTGCGATCAACTCTTTACCTGTGCCACGTTCGCCAATGATCAGAATGGGTCTTTCTATTGGTGCGAGTTGGGAAACTTTATCTAACACAGAGAGAAAGCTAGGTGATTCACCAATGAGGTTCTGCTGCATAGCGGGTCCTTGTATGAATTAATCGCTGGAGAGGTCATGTAAGAGCCATAGTGGTGAAAAATACCAATACTTGGCTAAATTCATCATAGCATGGTTCGAGTTAATCACCATTTTATTGTAAGTAACTGATAATAAATGGCTTAAAAGTTGGCACGCTACTTGGATTATTTATGGTAGGTTTAACAACAAACGTAAATTTTTGAGCAAGTGGATTGATAAAGTCGCACAACGATTTGAAACGCATTTGCCATCATTGTAATTAAGGAGTTCCTCATGGGTATTTTTTCTCGCTTTGCAGACATTGTAAATTCAAACATCAGTGCACTATTAGATAAGGCTGAAGATCCAGAAAAGATGATTCGTCTTATTATCCAAGAAATGGAAGACACCTTAGTTGAAGTTCGTACCAACTCAGCAAAAGCAATTGCTGACAAGAAAGAGCTAGCGCGTAAAGTAGAAGCTATCGAAACACAGATTCTAGATTGGCAAAATAAAGCGACACTTGCCCTGACCAAACAACGCGAAGATTTGGCGAGAGCGGCGCTAATCGAAAAGCAAAAACTGGAAGACATCATCAAGAGCCTTCACACCGAACAAACCTTGGTTCATGAAACCATCGAAAAATTGACGAGTGAAATTGGTAAACTTGAAACAAAAATCGCAGAAACTCGTGCAAAGCAACAAGCATTAATGATTCGTAACAATGCGGCAAGCAACCGTCGTGATGTTCAAAAACACCTGCACTCAAGCAAAACCAACGAAGCAATGGCGAAGTTTGAGCAATTCTCGCGTAAAGTGGATGAATTAGAAGCTGAAGCGGACGTTTACGCTAAGACTGGCAACGCAAAATCTTTAGACCAAGAGTTTGCCGAGCTACAAGCTCAAGATGAAATCGAAAAAGAGCTAGCGAAACTGAAGCAACAAGTTGAAAACCGCGATAAATAATCTAGGAGTTGTCTAT
The DNA here is from genome assembly GCF_041471945.1 of Vibrio sp. 10N.261.51.A4. NCBI lineage: Bacteria > Pseudomonadati > Pseudomonadota > Gammaproteobacteria > Vibrionales > Vibrionaceae > Vibrio > Vibrio sp. 10N.261.51.A4. The sequence continues at coordinate 84,503 of NZ_JBFRPJ010000012.1, read as the reverse complement.
GTCAACATTTCTAATTGCAGGTCCACTGATTGTCTTTTTAATCTTCGTGGCACCGCTATGGTTATTCTTACATTACCGCAGCAAGAAGAAATCCAGCAATGGTCTTTCTGAAACGGATCTTCAACGTCTGCATAAGCTTTCTGCGCAAGCCGAATCCATGCAAGACCGAGTGAAAACGCTAGAAAAAATACTGGATGCGGAGTCGCCTAACTGGAGACGAAACTATGAGTAGAGAACTGTATCGCGACACGATTAACGGCAAATTGTCTGGTGTGTGTGCAGGGTTAGCGAACTATTTTGGCCTTGAAGTGTGGTTGGTTCGCATCTTAGTTATCTCAGCAGCACTGCTTGGTGGTAGTTTTCTGGTGTTATTAGCGTATTTAGCTTTGACATTTATGCTTGAAAAACAACCACCTCAGTATGTCGACCAAATGAAGGCGAAACAAGAGCATACGCTGAAGCAAAAGCCTTGGGAAAAAGGGCAAACTGCAGAGTCGCTATTGAACACTTTAGAGGGTGATTTCCAGAAGTTAGAGACCAGTGTCCGCAACATGGAAGCTTATGTCACCTCAGATACGTTTAAAGTGAATCGTGAATTTAAGAACATGTAGTGGTAAAACCTAAAAAGGATTAGATAACGGTTTAGGAAAATTTATTCCAAGCCGTTATTTTTTTTAATAATTTTCTCTAAATAAATCTTACGCTGACTGGTAAGTTACATGTGATTAATCTATGTTATAAAAATATTTATAGATATGGATGATCACCAATGTATAGAGCCTCCCTTGTCCTATTGACTGCCTTAGCTGGGTTGTCTGGGTGTGGTAAGGAGCTTCCTCCCGTGCCTGAACCTGAGTCCAGACCCGCCAAACTCTTCACTGTCTCCGTCGGTAATAATGCCTTTGAGCGTAATTTCCCTGCTACCACAGAAGCTGGTGACAGAGCGGTACTCGCATTCCGTGTTCCTGGGTTATTGCAGAGCATCGATGTGACCGCTGGGCAGCACGTGTCTAAAGGCGACGAGCTTGCTAAGTTAAATCCCGATGAATATCAACTACTAGAGAAGCAAGCAAAAGCGAATTTTCAGCTAGCCGATGTTCAATATCAACGTGCGATCAAACTTCGTAAAGATCGTGTGGTATCAGAGCAAGATTTCGACCAAGCGAAAGCGAACCACAATTCAGCTCGCGCGGTGCTTAATCAAGCTAACGCGAATCTTCGCTACACCACTTTGGTTGCGCCGTATGACGGAACCATTTCCATCATTCCTGCTGAAAACCATGAATACATTGCGGCTAAACAAGGCGTGATGAATATTCAAACCAATCAAATTCTTAAAGTCGTCTTCTTATTACCCGACCAACTTATTACGCGCTTTTCATCAGGGGTCGAGATTGATGCAACCATGGTTTTTGATGCGTTTCCTGAAAACTCTTACGTTTTAACCTTCCAAGAAGTGGATACCGAAGCTGACCCGAAAACAGGTTCGTACAAAGTCACCATGGTAATGGAAAGACCCACCGATGTGGGTATTTTGCCCGGTATGTCTGGCTCGGTAAATCTCGTTTCATCGTTAGCGGCGGCCACCAAAATACCAACGTCAGCAATGATGACCGATGGGGATGATGTCTCTGTATGGCGTGTGAATAGCGACGGCATTGTTGAAAATGTTGCCATTGTCATCGATGAAAAACGCCATATCGTCTCTGGATTGAACGATGGCGATCGCATTGTGACTTCTGGCGTCAATGGTCTTGAGTCGGGCATTAAAGTTCGAGAGTGGATCAAGGAAAGGGGGCTATAACATGAAAACACTTAAAGTGGCTGCTGGCCTGTCGTGTTTAGCCTTACTGACGGCTTGTGAAGATAAGCAAGCTGTAGAAGTGAATAACACGCCCTTGGTTAAAGCTATCGAGATTTCAGTCATCGATTTTAGCGACAAACTCTATTTCCCTGCGGTAGCAAACGCTGCTGAGAAGGCTCACCTCAGTTTCCGAGTTGCGGGTGAAATCTTCAAGCTAGATGTGAAGGAAGGTGAACGAGTTGCCAAAGGGGACATCATTGCCGAGCTTGACCCTACCGATTATCAATTGGATGTGGACAATGCTCAAGCTCGTTACACGGTAATCAATAGTCAATACCGACGTTCGAGTCCGCTAGTGAAGAAAGGCTTATTGGCTAAGTCGCAATTCGATGAAATTGCCGCTCAACGCCAGATTGCTTATGCCGAGTTGGAACTGGCGAAACTGCGCTTATCGTTCACTATGCTTCGTGCGCCTGTTGATGGGATTATTTCTCGAGTCAGTGTCGACCAATATGAAAATATTCAGGTAGGCCAACAGATTGTGAACATTCACAGTGTTGAGGATGTCGAAGTTGTGATTCAGCTCCCTGACCAAATTTATGTGAATCAACCCAATGAAACGCTCCTCTCGAACGTGGAAGCTGTGGTGAGAGTGCCAAGCGGTAATGAATACACCGCAGGTATTAAAGAGTTCACCACTGAACCCGATCCAAGTACGGGTACCTTCACGGTTACATTAGCTTTGCCGATGCCAGAAGACGATTTGATTCTTGATGGTATGGCCGTTGATGTGACTTCAAACGGGCGGGATATCGGTTTGGAGCTAAAAGCTGGTGTACTTATTCCGATCGAAGCGGTATTCAATGCAGACGGTGATGAACTGGATCGTAAAAACTCTTATGTGTGGGTTCTTAACGACGACAAGACAGTCTCGAAACAACAAGTCGTGTTAGGAAAAGCAAACCAGGAAACATTGCAGGTAGTGAAAGGATTGGAAATGGGGCAGCATGTCGTTGTTGCAGGCGTATCGCGATTGCGAGATGGGATGACAGTGGAAGTATTGTCTCAGGAGACGAACAATGAGTGAAGTAAAAAACAAGCCCCAAAATGACGATCAACAGGGTGATGATCAGATCACAGGTGTTGCTTCTTACTTTATACGTAACAAAGTCATTAGCTGGATGCTATCTCTGATCTTTCTTATTGGTGGTGTTTCAGCATTCTTCGGTTTGGGGCGTTTAGAAGATCCTGCCTTTACCATCAAAGATGCAATGGTCGTGACTTCATACCCGGGGGCAACGCCTCAGCAGGTGGAAGAAGAAGTTACCTACCCACTAGAGAAAGCGATTCAACAGCTTACCTATGTCGACGAAGTGAACTCTATTTCAAGCCGTGGCCTGTCTCAGGTAACGGTAACGATGAAGAATAACTATGGTCCGGACGATCTTCCGCAAATTTGGGATGAACTTCGCCGAAAAGTGAATGATCTTAAGGTTGAACTGCCACCTGGGGTCAATGATCCTCAAGTCATTGATGACTTCGGTGACGTTTACGGGATCTTGCTTGCGGTGACGGGTGATGGTTATAGCTACAAAGAGCTGCTGGATTACATTGATTATCTAAGGCGAGAGCTGGAGTTGGTTGATGGGGTCAGTAAGGTCTCTGTTTCTGGTCAACAACAAGAGCAAGTATTCATTGAGATATCGATGAAGCGGATAAGCTCCTTAGGTCTGTCTCCAAGCACGGTATTTAATCTTTTATCGACTCAAAATATTGTATCAAGTGCAGGAGCGGTAAGGATTGGTGATGAATATATTCGAATCCATCCAACGGGTGAGTTCCAGAACGTTGAACAGCTTGGAGATTTGATTCTTACGGAAGGTGGCGCTCAAGGGCTTATCTATCTAAAAGATGTGGCGAATGTAACTCGTGGTTACGTTGAGGTACCGAGTAACATCATTGGTTATAACGGCGAACTCGCGCTTAACCTGGGTGTCTCTTTTGCGCAAGGCGTGAACGTGGTCGCAGTGGGTGAAGACTTTGATCGAAGACTCGCCGAGCTTAAATATCAACAACCCGTCGGTATCGACATCTCCGAGGTTTATAACCAACCTAAAGAGGTGAACAAGTCGGTAAGCGGATTTGTGGTGAGTTTAGGGCAGGCGGTTGCGATCGTAATCGTGGTGTTACTGTTCTTCATGGGAGTACGATCGGGTCTGTTGATTGGTTTGATACTGCTATTGACCGTATTCGGCACCTTTATTTTCATGCAGTACTTCAAAATCGACCTTCAACGTATTTCACTGGGCGCGTTGGTTATTGCCTTGGGGATGCTGGTGGATAATGCCATTGTGGTGGTGGAGGGGATATTGATCGGCACGCAGAAGGGGCGAACCCGGATGCAGGCCGCCACTGATATCGTGACCCAAACCAAATGGCCACTGCTCGGTGCAACGGTGATTGCGGTCACCGCGTTTGCTCCAATTGGTTTGTCTGAAGATTCAACGGGCGAATACTGTGGCACCTTGTTCACGGTACTATTGATTTCATTGATGCTGAGTTGGTTTACTGCTATCTCGATCACGCCGTTTTTTGCCGATATCTTCTTCAGAGGACAGAAGGTTGATCCCGATAACGAAGGCAAAGACCCATACAACGGGATGGTTTTTGTTATCTATAAAAACTTCCTTGAGTTCTGTATGAAACGCGCGTGGCTAACCATGATCGTTCTGGTGATTGGTTTAGGTGCGAGTGTGTACGGTTTTGGCTTTGTGAAACAAGCATTCTTCCCATCTTCAACTACTCCGATGTTCCAAGTGGATGTTTGGATGCCAGAAGGTACGGATATTCGAGCAACTAATACCAAGTTGAGAGTGCTTGAGAGTTGGTTGTCGGAACAAAGTGAAGTTGAACATATCACGACCACGGCCGGTAAAGGTCTGCAGCGTTTCATGTTGACCTACTCACCCGAGAAGAGTTATAGCGCGTATGGCGAAATCACGGTTCGTGTGACAGATTATCAGGTACTTGAAGGGCTGATGCGTCGCTTCCGTGAACACGTTGACAGTCAGTTCCCTGAAATTGATTACAAACTTAAGCAAATTGAATTAGGCCCTAGTGGCGGTGCGAAAATTGAGGCTCGAATCGTCGGTTCAGACCCAACCGTGCTACGTTCAATCGCAGCTCAAGTTATGGACATCATGCGTGCTGATGACGGAGCATTTAACGTTCGTCATGATTGGCGTGAAAGAACTAAGGTATTAGAGCCTCAGTTCAATGAAAGCCAAGCGCGTCGTTATGGTATTACCAAGTCTGACGTTGATGATTTCCTAGCGATGTCTTTCTCTGGTAAGTCGATTGGTGTGTATCGTGATGGTACTACGTTGATGCCTATTGTGGCTCGTTTACCTGAAGATGAGCGAGTTGATATTCGCAACATCGAAGGTATGAAGATTTGGAGCCCGGCATTAAGCGAATATATTCCGTTGCAGCAAGTGACGCTTGGCTACGAATTGGAATGGGAAGATCCACTTATCATCCGTAAGAACCGTAAGCGTATGCTGACGGTAATGGCCGACAACGACCTATTGGGTGAAGAAACGGCTTCGACGTTACAGAAACGCTTACAGCCACAAATTGAAGCGATTGAGATGCCACCGGGTTATTCGTTGGAGTGGGGTGGTGAATATGAGTCATCTGCTGATGCACAAGCGTCTCTGTTTACCACTATGCCGATGGGTTACCTGTTCATGTTCTTGATTACCGTGTTCTTGTTCAACTCGGTCAAAGAACCGCTAATTGTTTGGCTAACGGTTCCATTAGCGCTAATCGGGGTAACGACAGGCTTATTAGCCTTGAATACACCATTTGGCTTCATGGCATTGCTAGGCTTCTTGAGTTTATCCGGGATGCTACTTAAGAACGGTATCGTACTGCTTGACCAAATTGAGATTGAGATGAAGTCCGGTAAAGATCCATATGTAGCGGTTGTTGATGCGGCACTGAGTCGTGTTCGTCCGGTATGTATGGCTGCGATCACCACCATTCTTGGTATGATCCCTCTACTACCGGACATCTTCTTTAAACCAATGGCAGTAACCATCATGTTTGGTTTAGGCTTTGCGACTGTACTCACGCTAATCGTAGTACCTGTGCTGTATCGTTTATTCCATAAAATTGAAGTGGCTTAACGTCAACTAACCTTTGAAATAATGCCCCTAATTGGGGCATTATTTTTATGTACGATTACTAAAAGAGACTATCGAAATGGAAGCGAATACAGTGGATAGAACGTGTGCATGGGCGCTTAAACATGAGCTTGAAAGGGAGTACCACGATGCAGAGTGGGGCGTGCCTGTTTATGATGACCAAGTTCTGTTTGAGTTCATTACTTTAGAAGGTGCTCAAGCCGGTCTGAGTTGGATTACGATCCTTAAAAAGCGTGAAGGCTATCGTGCCGCGTTCGATGATTACGATCTAAACAAGCTAGCTGAGCTGAATGAAGACAACGTGCCGCACATCATTGAAAACTTCGATGTGGTTAAACACAGGGGTAAGATTGCTTCGGTATACAACAATGCACGAGCAACGCTTGAATTACAGAAAGAGTTCGGCTCTCTTTCTAATGCCTTATGGCAATTTGTTGATAATGAAGTGATCGTGAATCAATGGACTGAGATGTCTCAAGTTCCCGCTTCTACCGAGCAATCTAAAGCGATGAGTAAGTTTTTGAAGAAGAGAGGCTTTAAGTTTGTAGGAGAAACAATCTGTTACGCATTTATGCAAGCAACAGGTATGGTCAATGATCATTTAGTCGGTTGCCCACACAAATAAAGTGTTATTTATTTCAGCGGAACAATCACTTAGAAATTGAAAAATTCATAGCCATTTTTTCATCGATCTGAGATCTTTAAGTGGATGTGCTTTAAGGTTCAATATTGGCTTTGAAAGCTTCTGGACTATGAGCGGTTTGTATTATGAGCTGAAGTATCTGAATATGAGTATTTTGAGTTATGCTTTAAACAGAAAAAGGCAGGAATATCCTGCCTTTTTTGCATATTAGACCTATCGTCTCAGATTAAATCAGAGCGCTATAACGTTCTAATCCCGCCTCTAGATCAGCAATCAGGTCATCAACATCTTCTAACCCAATATGAACACGTATCAAGGTACCTTCGAAATTAGGATTGGCAACAGTTCTCAAGCTGTCAAAACTGCTTGGTTCGTTAGCTAGAATCAAACTTTCAAATCCACCCCAAGAGTAACCCATACTAAAATGTGTCATTCCATCAAGTAACGCTGTCGTCGCTTTGATATTAGAGTTGTTTAGTACAAAAGAGAACAAGCCATTACCGCCAGTAAAATCTCGTTTGAAGAATTCATGGCCTGGGCAAGACTCAAGAGCAGGGTGACGAACGTGGTTAACTTCAGGACGAGTCTCTAACCATTTTGCGACCTTCAAGCTGCTTTCTGCGTGTTGGCGTAGACGCACATCAAGAGTACGAATGCCGCGAAGCCCTAAATAAGCATCATCAGGTGAGACACATTGCCCCATCAAGTAACTTTGCTCTCTTAGTTGATCCCAGCATTTCTCATTGGCGACTGCCGTACCTAGCATCACATCAGAGTGACCCACGATGTATTTGGTCGCTGCTTGAATCGAGATATCAACACCAAAATCAAACGGTGAGAAGTTCACGCCAGCCGCCCAAGTATTGTCTAGCATAACGATGATGTCATGTTCATGAGCGATACGCGCTAGTGTTGGAATATCCTGCACTTCCATGGTGACAGAGCCTGGAGACTCAGTAAACAGCACCTTAGTGTTTGGCTTGATAAGGTCTTGGATACCTTCACCAATCGTTGGCTCGTAGTAAGTTGTCTCTACCCCCATCTTTTTCATGATGGTGTCACAGAAATCACGAGTAGGTTCGTAGCAGGTGTCAACCATTAAAATATGATCACCTGTTTCTACAAAAGAGAGAATGGCATTCGAAATTGCTGCTGTACCACACGGGTACAGTGCACAACCCGCGCCGCCTTCTACTTCAACCATCGCATCTTGGAAGGCAAAATGAGTGTTGGTTCCACGACGTCCGTAAAAAAGGGTCTTGTTAGCGCGGTTAATCGTAGCTTTACGCTTCTCTTCTACTGAGTTAAATACGACAGTTGAAGCGCGTTGTACTGGTGGGTTAACAACACCATTGGTCCACTTCTTATCACGACCGGCAGTGATAAGTTTAGTGGTTTTGTTCTCGGACATGCTGTGAATTCCTTATCAATCGGTTATGTCCTATTTAAAACATGCCAAGAGTGTTCAAAGCAAGAGCGGAGCGGGGATTTTTGCGCTTTTCTTACGATTTTTAACCTTTCACTCAGTTAACAGTGAAAGGTTAAAAATGATCGATGGGGAAACAACGAGCCATAATCGACTCATTGCTGGAATTATAGGAGTGGGTTGAACAAGTAGAACAGCCTCTCAAAGAAGCGATTACTAAGGTTTCTTTGCTCCCACTGTTCTAACTCTACAGAGTGGGATGAAGCGATATAAGATTTCTGCAGCTCAGACAGTTTTTGCGTGAAATGCACATCATCCACAGCCAGAGTCACTTCAAAGTTGAGCCACAAACTGCGCATGTCGATATTGACGGTTCCGATCAAGCAAAACTCTTCATCGATCACTACCGATTTGGTATGAAGAAGGCCACCGTAAAATTCATAGATCTTCACGCCAGCTTCAAGCAACTCGGTATAAAACGCACGAGAAGCCCATTTAACCATTAGTGAATCGTTATTGTGTGGAATGATCAGTTCTACAGTTACGCCGCGTTGAGCTGTCATCTTAAGTGTTTCGAGTAAGTCAGCACTTGGCACAAAATAAGGTGTAGTAATACGTACAGAATGATTCGCTTGATTGATGGCGATGGTCAGTACTTGTAAGATCAAATATTCCGGCATGCCAGGGCCAGACGGCACTACTTGAACCGGATGATGTGTCATGATTTCTTCAACTGGGCATTCAGGTATATCAGGGAGAATGCGTTCACCAGTCTCAACTTCCCAATCCCAGCCATGAATAGCGGATAACACATTAACGGTTGGCCCAGTCACTCTGACCATTACATCAATCCACTGACCAACGCCGGAACTTTGTTTGAAGTGAGCAGGATCGACCATGTTCATTGAACCCGTATAGGCGATAGTCTCGTCAATCACAATGATTTTGCGGTGTTGTCTTAAATCTAGGCGACGTAAAAAAATACGCCATGGGCTCACTTCTAGTGCTTGTACGACTTGAACGCCTGCGTCCTTCATCATTGACTGCCAGTGGCTTTTGAAAAAGCGAGGGCTACCGGCTGAATCGAGCAAAACTTTAACATCTACGCCACGTTTTGCAGCGCGAATCAGCGCAGAGGCAACCGAATCGGTCAGGCCACCTGGATGCCAAATATAGAAAACCATCTTGATACTGGTTTGTGCATTTTCTATATCTTCGATAATTGCGTGTAGGATCTCGTTTGGTGAAGATTGCAGCGATAGAGTGTTTCCACTGAGTGCAGGGATGCCCATTCGATTGTTACAAAGCTCGTCAATCTTATGGATAGGGGAGCCGACTTTCCCTGGTTGGTGAAGTTGGCAATCATTCAATTGACGGAACCAGTCGCCGAAAGGGGTAAACATACGATGAGCGCGTTCAGCCCTTTTTCTGCCTAGGTTTAGCTCACCAAAAAGGAAGTAACAAGCTACACCAACAATCGGGATAATGTAGATAACCATTAGCCAAGCAAGAGAAACGCTGACAGAGCGTCGTTTTAGTACAACACGAAACGTCACACCGGCTACGAGAACCCAGTACAAAACAACAGAGGCCAAAGTTAAAAAATGATAAAGCTTATCCACATTGAATACTCGAAAAAAGAGACACTTAGATAGTAATGCTATTTAACGGATATGGGAATTTAAGGATTCAACTATTTACAAAATAGAGCAAAAGATGTAAATAGGTTAAAGTTGTTAAGTTTTGGTCAACTTAAGAAGAAAACGATTGTTTTGTATGAAAAGTCGGCATTTAACCATAAAAATTTACATCTTTAACGAAATTTGTACGGTGTGCTCTTCCAATTTTATTCTTAAACTGGTTTACTTGCTAGACAACGAGCGTCAATCAAACCTTTTAGGTGTGTAAATTTATTTATACACCTTCCTTTTAAAGACGCCACCCAAAGCAAAACACAACATCACATAACACAAAAGTTTGGAGTACACGTGGCTACTAGTAATACAACCACAACACCCCGCGATACCTGGGGTTCGAAGTTAGGATTCGTAATGGCTGCAGCAGGTTCTGCTGTTGGCTTAGGTAACATTTGGAAATTCCCATACACAGCAGGCGAAAGTGGCGGTGGTGCATTCGTTGCCATTTACCTGTTTTTTGTAATTTTTATTGGTTTCAGTGTCATGCTGACTGAATTTGCGATTGGCCGTCATACGCAAAAATCAGCAGTAGGTGCATTTAAAACAACTGACCGTCGTTGGACGTTCGCTGGCGTTATCGGCGTATTCAGTGGTCTACTTATCATGGGTTTCTACCCAGTAGTAGGCGGTTGGTCAATCGCATACATCGGTAAAATTGCAGGTGGTCTTCTAGACGCACCAGAAGCAATTGGTGATAGCTTTGGTGGCTTTATCTCAAACCCAGTTCAACCACTAATGTGGATGGGCTTATACCTACTACTTAACGTTGTTATCGTTATGAAAGGTATCTCTGGTGGTATTGAGAAAGCAGGTAAGATCCTGATGCCGCTTCTTTTCATTATCCTTATTGTAGTATCAATCAAAGGCATTATGCTTCCGGGCGCGATGGCTGGTCTTGAGTTCCTATTCAGTCCTGACTTCTCTAAAGTAGACAGCAATGTAATCCTAGCCGCTCTAGGTCAAGCATTCTTCTCTCTAAGTCTTGGTATGGGTTGTATGATGACATACGGTTCTTACCTTAAGAAGAAAGAGAACCTAGTTCAGACAACAGCAATGGTAACCGCAATGGATACTGGTGTTGCTATTCTAGCTGGTGTTGCAATGTTCCCTGCAATGTTCGCGTTCGGTATGGAACCTGCAGCGGGCCCTGGTTTAGTATTCGTTGTTGTTCCTCAGCTATTCGCTGAAATGGGCGGCGTAATCGGTCTTCTATTTGCTCTTATGTTCTTCGTTGGTTTGAGTGTTGCGGCACTAACATCTTCAGTATCTCTACTTGAAGTTGTGGTTTCTTACCTAATCGATGAGAAAGGCATGAAGCGTGTAACAGCGGTACTGTCTGCAAGTGTTGTAATGGCGATTCTATGTATCTTCGCTTCTCTATCACTTGGCGGCTTCGGTCCAACACTGTTTGATACTGGCGCGTTCGACATTTTCGACCTACTAACGGATAAGATTTTCCTAGCGGTTGGCGGTATGTTGGTATGTATCTTCGCTGGTTGGAGACTAAACCGTGCAGACCTAGAGAAAGAAATCACTAACGACGGTGAAGTCTCTTTCCCACTATTTGGTCTATGGTACACACTAGTTAAGTACATCATCCCTGTAGCTATCGCAATCGTTGCGTTCATGGGTATCTCTTCTGGCTTCGATAGCGGTAAAGGTGCAATCATGCTACTAGGTATTGGTATCATTGCCGGTTTTGCGCTGATTTCTAAGAAGTTCTAATCGCAAGATAAAGTAATTTGATAAACGGGAGCTCATTAGCTCCCGTTTTTTTATGTCTGGAACTTAATTATCTAAGAAAAATAACCATTAAAGGTATCCGTCTGATAGCCGATATAAATGGAACGAATAGCTGTTAGAGCTATATTTTGATTTAGGTAGGTGTTGTTTGAAATTGTCAGTGAGAAAGAAACTGTATGCCGGTTTTGGCTCTATATTGGCGGTGCTTGTCACGTTAGTCGGTATTGTATGGATGGAAGTTATTGGCGCTCATAAGAGCGCCGATGAGATTAGATTAGATGATGTACCGGGTACCGTTACCTACCTTGTTTTGATCGATGAAGCTGGAGATGTCTATCGAGATGCTCTGGGTGCAATCACTCTGGTCGATAATGCACTCAATGATTATCGAACCAACAAGAACGAATTTGCTCAAGCTATCGAGCAGGCTAAGTGTTTGGAGAGTAGAGGTTCGGAAGACCACCGCCGTATTCAGCGAATTGAAGACCTGATGGGGCGTTTCACTCAAGAGTTTGAATCAAAGCTTGTGCCGAAGATCAATGATGAAGCTGCGCTACTAGCCAATATTCAACAGCTACGATCTTTGTATGAGAGCAATCTTATCCCTATTGAGAACTTACTGGATCAAGCGTCAGCAAGTGAGCGCGCAGATACAGAACAGTCACTACTGACACTAACCGACACGTTTATTACCATCGAGCGCACTATCATGGTGTTGTCTGCGATTGCTATCGTCTTCGGTTGTGTGATTGCATATATGTTGTCGAGTTCTATTACTAATCGCCTGACTCGTGTTGAACAAGTAGCACGCCGCGTGGCAAATGGTGATTTAACCGCAGGTGACATTACCGATGAGTCTGGTGATGAACTGGCTGATCTTGCTAGTTCGATTAACCAGATGCAGAAGTCGTTAGTGGACTTATTAGGTTCTATCTCTTCTGTGACCCATGAAGTTCAATCTGTTACGGGCGAACTATCTTCTATTAGTCAAGACATCGTAACGGGCGCTTCTGCTCAAGCTGATAAGGCCAACTTAATTGCAACGGCTGCTGAAGAGTTAAGCTTGACCATTTCAGAAGTGGCGCAGCAAGGTACTTCAACTTATGAAGAAGCACGTCGCTCAGAAACCTCTGCAGAAGATGGCCGCAACGTGATTGTTGAGATGGTGGTGAGTATTCAACAAGTGTCGACTCAAATGAGCGATATGTCGTTGCAAATGAATACTCTAGGTTCTCACGGTGAGCAGATTGGTAGCGTTATCAAGGTAATCGAAGACATTGCTGAGCAAACTAACCTGTTAGCTCTTAACGCTGCAATTGAAGCGGCACGTGCAGGCGAGTTTGGTCGTGGTTTTGCTGTGGTAGCCGATGAAGTGCGAGCGCTAGCAGAAAGAACAACCAAAGCGACACGAGAAGTCTCGGGCATCATTCAATCGATTCAATCGGGCACTCAAGAAGCGGTGACTTACACTCAAGATAACTGTCGTTTAGTTGAGATTGGTGTTGAGCAAAGCTCAGGTGCGGTTTCGGCTCTAGAAGCGATTGTGAGCGGTGCGGGCAATGTACAAAGCATGGTTAACTCTATTGCGACTGCGGCAGAAGAACAGACGGCTGTGACCAAAGAAATTGCAGCGGACATTGCCGCGATTAGCGATATCTCTGAGCAATCTCTGCAGCTAGCAACTCGTAGCTCCGAAAATACATCAGGCTTGAACGCTAAGGTTGCTGAGCTAGAAGCATTAGTTGGTAAGTTTAAACTGGGGTAAAGCGGTAGCTTGGTTCTATTTACCTATTGGTAATCGAGTAAAGACCACGCACTGATCGCTAGTTGCTGAAAAGAAGCCCAACGATTCAATATTTATTGAGTGAGTTGGGCTTTTTCGTAGCTGGAATCTGGGTTCAGACGAGGTATACTCCACGTTCTACAATGGAGCTAGCCTTTACATGTTCGATATTCTTCTGAACCACTCTGATTTTTTACTTATCAATAAGCATCCTGGAGTCAGCGTCCACAAAGACGATGGCGATACCATGTTGCTTCAAGAAGTTGCTAAGGCAATTAATGAGCCTAAGCTGTATCTCGTTCATCGACTAGATAAAATGACTTCGGGCATTCTGCTGCTGGCAAAAAATGCGTCGGCGGCGAGCGAGCTTTCACAGCTATTTGCAAAGCGTGAAGTAGAAAAATACTACCTTGCGATTGGCTCTAAGAAGCCAAAGAAAAAGCAAGGTTTGATCTCAGGAGACATGGAGCGTTCACGACGCTCAAGTTGGAAACTTCTGACATCCAAAGAGAACCCGGCGATTACTCAGTTTTTATCAGCAACGGCTGAACCCGGTGAGCGTCTGCTGTTATGCAAACCCTATACAGGGCGAACTCACCAGATCCGTGTCGCGATGAAGTCGATCGGCTCAGCCATTGTTGGTGACCCTATTTATAATCCATCGAGTGAGGCTGACAGAGGTTATCTACATGCCTTCGCGATTCGATTTGCCTATCAATCACAAGCCTACGAATATGTCTGCGACCCAAGGAGCTTAAACTCTTTGGGTGAGAAGTGGCATCAGGAAACCGTGTCGAACGGTTTGGACAGTTGGCTTGAACCTTGGTCATTAACTTGGCCAAAGCTAAACACTAAGTGAGTGAAATAATGGAAGCATCAGCTTTACCTCTGTTTTTTAGTCATATTGAACAGCAACTTAATGAAGTACCAAACGAACTACGCCGTATTTTCCACGGGCGCGGTAAGTTTTGGCCTGGTCTAGAGCAACTGACATGTGACTGGGTTGATGGACAGCTACTGGTTAACGTGTTTAAAGAAGTCAACGATGAATTCTTGTCATCTCTTAAAGCTGGATTGGTTGAACTCACCAACAAAGATATCTGGCAATCAAAGCAGGGCACAAGCATTGTTCTGCAACACCGTTATGCCGATGGTGCGCCTTCAGAGGTTCTATGGGGTGAGTTGAATGACTCTCCGGTTGTGGTTGAGCATGGCCTTAAGTACCAATTAGACATTGGCCGTAATCAGAACTTCGGTTTGTTCCTAGACATGCGTAATGGTCGTCAGTGGGTACAAGATAATGCCAAGGATAAGAACGTTCTTAACCTGTTTGCATACACTTGTGGTTTCTCTGTCGCGGCTATCGCTGGTGGCGCTCGTCAATGCATGAACGTGGACATGTCACGTGGCTCGCTAAACAAAGGTCGCGATAACCACCGTCTGAATGAACACGATATGCGCTCGGTTAACTTCCTTGGCTACGATATCTTTAAGTCGTGGGGGAAAATCAAGAAGGGCGGCCCTTACGAGCTAGTGATCATCGATCCACCTTCGTTCCAAAAAGGCAGCTTCGCCCTAACTAAAGATTACAAAAAGATCTTACGTCGCTTGCCTGATCTTCTAACAGAAGGCGGAGAAGTGATTGCTTGTGTTAACTCACCAGCAGTATCGCCAAACTTCCTAATCGAGACGATGGTAGAAGAAGCGCCAAGCGTTGAATTCATTGAGCGTCTGGACAACCCACCTGAGTTTGTCGATGTCGACCTTGATTCAAGCCTAAAGGTATTGAGGTTTAAAATCACGGCTTCAGCTGAAGCTTGATGTCATGATTTAGCGGGCATTATCCATACTAATATAGAAAACGCCGCTCACAATGAGCGGCGTTTTTATAGGTGCAAGAAACTAACTCATTTATTAACTAGCTTGGTTTTTTAGTGTCTGAAAACCAAAATAAATACGCATGAACGTGGTTAGCCAACAAGCTGCACCAAAGGTGTAAGCGATAACCGCAAAGTGTTGAGGCCAAATACAAAACGCGATGAAACAAGCGATGGTTTCAGTGCCTTCGGTTAGCCCTGACATGTAGTACAGAGACTTATGCTTATAGACTGGGTTTTCAATGCCTCGCTTGCCTGCCATAACCGCAAACGCTAAAAAGCTGCTGCCTGTGCCGATAAAAGAGAAGATCAAAAATGCACCGGCAATGGCGTTGTGTTCTGGGTTGGCAATGACAAATCCAAAAGGGATCAGCGAGTAGAATAGGAAATCTAGGCTGATATCGAGGAAACCGCCCGCATCACTAATGCCTTGGATTCGAGCCAAGGCTCCATCAAGCCCATCACATACTCTATTAAACACAATGAAGCCTAACGCCCACTCATATTGTTGAAATGCCAACGCTGGAAACGCTAAACACCCAATCAGAAATCCGAATAACGTGGTTTGATTGGCCGTGATACCCAATTGGTTTACTAACTTAGCAGACTGATTTAATGGCCACTTAATGACCTTAATGGAGTACTTATCCAGCATGGTTACTTCTCCATGGCCAAGACAGTACTTCTGCCCCTTGAGGTACATCGGCTTCGTCGTGCGTGACCATTAATGTAGGGATATTCGCTTTGGTCAGCTGTTCGAAGACCCAATCGCGAAATTGTGCTCTGAGCTCTTGGTCTAACTTACTGAACGGTTCGTCAAGCAGGGCGAGTTTAGGCTTGGCTAACAACATACGAGTCAAGCTTATTCTTGCGCGTTGACCGCCGGATATTTGATCCGGGAAAGATTCAGCTAAGTGAGTTAGCTCTATGTCTTTTAGTGCAGCCATTGCTTGTTTTTGGCGAGCGGAACCTTTAACAGAGTTCGGTAACGAAAAGGCCAAGTTTTCCCATACTTTGAGGTGCGGAAACAACAAGTCATCTTGAAACAAAATACCGACTTCACGCTGATGTGATGGAAGCTCGTCGAGCTGAATATTGTTCAACACAACGGTGCCAGAGTACGAAAAATCTTCACTTAAGTGACCAGCAATCGCATCCAGTAAGGTCGACTTTCCGCAGCCACTCGGCCCCATCAAAGCCAGTATTTGGCCAGATTCTAATGTGACGTTTAGCGCTGAGAACAGCGAATCTCCATCGGTTTTACGGATGGCGAGGTCGTTGAGGTACAGACTCATTACTTAGGAAACCTTTAAAAGTAAGGCGGCGATATCTCAGTTGAAGTCGGCTGACTAATATCGCTAAAGAGAAAAAGAACAGAGGCAATAGGGCCTGCCAAATGGCATAGATTGCTGTCACCCTGCGGTCGAAACCACTGGTAAGTGCAACGGCTTCTGTGGTGATCGTGCTAATACGGCCTGCGCCGAGCATTAATGTTGGAAGGTATTGGGCCAAACTCACGCTGATCCCGACCGCCCAAGCAAAGGCAATCGCAGGAAGCAAGATTGGTAGTTTGATCGAATACCAACTCTGAAATGGCGATTTACCTAGGCTCAGCGAGGCTTTAATCAACCCATCATTGAAGCTTTTCCACGGGCCATCCAAAGACAGGTACACAAACGGGAAAGCAAAGAAAACATGCGCCCAAATCACCCAGAACTCATAGGCACTACTGCCGATGTAGAGGGTCGTGACTTGCATACCAAACAACACTGAAAGCTGTGGTATTAGCATTGGAATAGCGATAATGAAGCCCGGAACTTGCCACTTGTATTTGATTCTGTATTCGTGAGCAACCAGCGCAAGCAACAAAGCGATTGAAGCAGCAATCAGACCAATCCATAAGCTTTGACCAACGGTGCTCATGATGCCTTCCCACTCGAACTCCCAGAAGCGCGTGCTGTAGCGGCTCGGCAGTAAATCAGGGAAGCGCCAACGCTGAGCAACGCTCCAAATTACCATTAAAGGAATGATCAGCAGTGAAAGGCTAGCAAGGACAGTGAATACCGTTTTCCCCGGAAGGTTTGCCCCTGTTCTTCCGGAATACTGCCAAGTTCGAAAGTACTTAAGAACCGCCCATTCAACTAAACGCGCCAAGGCGATGATCAACGAAGCTAAACCAAACAAAACGATGGCACCAGCAGCAGCTCGCGGAAGTAGGTTAAGATCCGGATCGTTGAACCATTGCCATACCAAAACGGCAAAGGTCGGCGGGTTGGTTGGGCCTATGATCAAAGCAATATCGACAACCGAGACACTGTAAGCGAGTACCGCCAGCATTGGGAAACGAAGCTTGGTAAACCATTGTGGGAAAATACATTTCCACCAGATCTGAGCGCGGCTGTAACCGAGCGATGCACTGACCTTGGTGATACGCTCTACATCAATTTGCTGAAGTATCGAAATGCTCATCAGCAATAAGAAGGGGACTTCTTTGAGTGCGAGCATAATAATTAAGCCGAACGCGTATGGGTCTTTCACCAATAACGCCAATTCAGAGCTGGTAGCCGATTCGCCGAGCAAGTGATGTACCGCTCTTGCGCCAAGCCCCGTTGGACTAAACAGAAAAGCAAAGCCGATAGCGAAAGCTACATGTGGAATGGCAAGCATTGGCGATAGCGTAAACTCAATCTTTCTCCAAAACTTGTTTCCCCAAGAGGCTTGAAGAATACAAAAGGTCAGGAAGCAGGCTATATAGCTGCTTGCAATTGCTGAACCTAGGCTTAAGCCAATAGAGTGCCAAGCCCCTTCCCATTGAAAGACTTGGCTAAAACCGTTGAGTGTCGGCTCCTCTAAACCAAGGGGCGGGATGAAACTCAGTGACGAAGCCACGACTCCCGCTACCCCAGGAATGGTCGGGATAATGCATACAGCTATAACAACAAAATATAGAGCGCGTAGCATGAAGACTAGTTACCGTATCGCTTAAGCCACTCTTTCTCGAGCGCGTTTTGCCAGCTAGGGTGTGGTTCATCAACCGATTTAAATTGCTGGGTGTTTTTAGCGCTGCCAGTGAGGTACTTGCTGCTCAGAACCGAAGGATCGCCCCAAACATTGAGGTCCCCCTTGCGAGACTGTGCTTCAGGGCTCAGTAAGAAGTTAATGGTCACTTGAGCACCCGCGGTTGCATTGGCGTTCCAAGGAATCGCAAGGAAGTGAATGTTAGATAGAGCGCCGCTTTCTAGAGCATAAGCCTTAGTGGTTTCGGCTAAGCGACCACTGGCTTGTGCTGAATAAACAGAGTTTGGATTAAACGTAATCGCGAGATCGATCTGTCCGTCATCCAGAAGTTGGATGCTTTCCGATGTGCCTGCTGGGAATTGTTTGCCACCGCGCCAAGCCACTTTATGGAATTTATCTAAGTAAGCCCACAGTGGTGCCGTCACTTCTTGGAAGTTGTCTTCTGAAACCGGCTGAGCCAGTGCAGGGTTATTGTTTGTTAGTTCAATCAATAGAGACTTAATGAAGCTCGTGCCATGAAATTCTGGTGGGTGAGGGTAGCTTAAGCGATTTGGGAAAGCTTGAGCGTAGCTCAACATCTCTGAAAACGATTGTGGCGGGTTGTGTAGTGTCTCTTGATCGTGAATGAACACAAGTTGTCCCACGCCCCACGGTGCTTCCAAGCCTTCTGTCGGCTCTGAGAAATCAACATCAATCGGCAGAGACTTATCGACATACTGCCAATTTGGAAGTGACTCTGTAAATGGCCCAAACAATAGCGCGTTGTCTTTCATCGAGCGGAAGTTCTCGCCATTAATCCAGACGATATCGACGCTGCCTTCACTGTTCTTTCCTGCTGCTTTTTCAGCAAGCAGTCGAGTGGTGGTTTCCGCAATATCGGTCACTTTCACATGCTTTAACGTGACACCGTAGTCACTTTGTAATTTCTTGCCTGCCCACTGTAGGTAACGATTGATCTCTTGGCTTCCGCCCCAAGCGTGAAAGTAGACAGTTTCTCCCTCTGCCTGCTGTTCTATTTGGTTCCAGCTGTCGGTGGATGTTGCTTCATCAGCATAAATGGTTGCGCTGTATGCAACGGTTGCCATGATTCCTAACGTACTTACTATCTTGTTCATAAACTTTTCCATTTGGTAGTGAACGGGCAAGAGCATTGTATTTTCGAACTCCCTAGTGCGTATTGACCCTTCGTGGTTAACGAAAGATCAACATGCCCTAATAGTTATTCTATCTGTTTCTGAAATAAATTCTAATTCAACAGTAAATTCAATCAATTACTTGAGAATAAGCAGGGAGTTCGCGGTCGAGTTTTGTTCGATACGTAATCATCTCGAAAACTCGACAGACTCTAGGCTTTTGCCATCCTAGCAACAGACCGCTGAACCGTTGAATTTATTGCATCTAAATGAGAGATTTTTGAGGTTTATTGGAGGTTGGTACGAAAAGTCGGCGATGAGCGTCAATTTTGAAGAAGTAGTGAGGGCAAGCTGACAATAAAAAAGGAGCCATCAGGCTCCTTTAATCAGTATTTGGTTTCGATGACGGATTAGTTTACCCAGTCACGAATTGTGTACGTTAGCGTGTGTACATCGTTTTTCAGTACTAGCGTATCGTTTGTTAGCGTTACGTCGCTCCACTCGCTTAGAGTAGCAGAAACCGATTGTTCGATTTCCATCGCAGAGCCGTGACACATTTTCATTGTCATGCCCATTTGCTTGATACGGAATTGACCGTCTTTCAGCTCGCCTTGACCGAAGAAGTTGTTACAACCAGCCATGCCGTTTGCAGTCATCTTTTCGCCGATCTCTAGACGAGGAGCTGCTTGGTCTTCGCTTTTCACAATGTCCTTGCCATCAATTTGCGCAAGTTCCCAATTATGGTGCTGTAGATCGGTTGGTGTTACTTGCATCGCGTTGTCACCTGTTGTTGTGCATGCTGCTAGCATCATAGGTAAAGCGGCTACTGCTAGTAATTTTTTTGAACTAAACTTCATATTATAAGGCTCCAAAGGAAAGAACGAAGTTACCGGATAAGTGTAACTTGATGGGTTCAAAGTATAGTTTACAAAACACTATATGTGTCAGTATAAGGTCATAGTTTAGTATGGATTTCACGAGCCAGGCGACAAATTAATCGCTTATTTTTGAGAGAGTAAGCGTAATTTTGAATGTGTAAGGAGGCATGGTGGAGCAGTTAGAGTTTTTCCAAGTTCCAAGCCCTTGCGTTGGGGTTTGTTCAAGCGATGACAAAGGCTATTGCAACGGTTGTATGCGCAAGAGAGAAGAGCGCTTTAATTGGATGTCGATGACACCGTCAGAACAATTGCACGTGATAAAGCTGTGTCGTCAGCGCTATAGAAGAAAAATAATGAATCAAAAAAACTTGATTGGTAAGCAGGTCGATGAAGAGGGAAATACCAGTCCCCAAAGAGATCTTTTTGGCTAAAGAGGAAGTATTTAGATTTTATTTAACTCCGAAGTAACTATTACTTTACATAATGGTTGGGGTGTAATATTAAAGTAGGTACCTTTGTACCTGAAGGAGTGGTGTCGGTATGAATAAAAAGAACGTAAAAATCAAAAAAGAGCCAGTCAAAGCACTTGACCGAAAACCGATCGGGGCAAAAGATGACCCTGAAGAGACTCCGCGTGATTGGCATTCGATGTCAGAAGAAGAACGAATGGAAATCCTTTCTCACCTCTCAGACATGCCTTTCCAATAACACCACTGGTTCTTCAGAGCCTTTCTTAAAGCTCAGTTTTCAGAAACAAAAATGTGATTAAACAAACATGTGATTCGCTTTCGTTACACCACGATGGTACGTGCAAAATGTATCATCGGCCTCGGTGGTTTTACTGTGAATCTTAATGTTTGTGATCACTTCTACCGCCCCTGCATCGTAGCAAGCTTGTTCTGCTTTTTTAACGATATCGAGTAATTGGTTGAGTTCACCTTTCATCGTAGTTTCCATCGCACCGACTTGGAAAGGCACATCGGCAGCTTTCACAACTTCAATGGCTTTATCAACCACTTCGAAGTTGTTGCCTTCTTTAACGCGAGGTATCACTTGGAAGGCAACCATCACTTCTTTTTCTCTTTTTAACTCAGACACTTTCTGCTTACTCTAGGATAGGGAATTGTTGCAGATGATAGGTTAATTCGGAGACGAATTCTACAGCGATTATGCTGGTTGGATTACTCTCTTTGTCCTACTTGTTACCCCAGTGGTCACTTACCCAACCACCTATGTGCTCATCAAAATGACTGCCACTGAACCTCTGGTTGCGTTCAACCGAAGTATCACAATCATCTTTATTATCTATTAGGCTTTGTATGTAGTTTGCCATCGGGTCATTGGAACGTTGACGATCTCGGCGAGTTGCCACTTCCTTAATCAGTTGTAATCGATATGTAGAGCTAGCACGTTTCATTTCAATGACCTCCTGTTGTAGACACTAATAGAAAAATCTAGTTGCTAGATATAGGGGCGTCAACGTGATTTAAGAGTATTTTTTTTGAGCAACCAAGAATCAATACGTTGGCATCATAATTCACAAAAGTGTCATTTAAGTTGGCAACTTTAGGGAAGTTTTTGGGTGTGAATTTGTATTTTGTTGCATATAAAAAAGCCCAGTACAAACTGAGCTGACCATTCTATTTCTGGTTACTTAGAGTTATTTCTGGTTACTTAGAGCTATTTGGTTTGCTTTTAAATTGCTTAATGCTTTTCTTTTTAGCTGTTCTTCGATTGGCCATTTTATCTTTAGGTGGACGCTTGCGAGCGGTCGTTTCAGATGCAGGTTTGTCGGTAACCGGGAAACCCTCTAATGGTTGCAGCACTAACGGCTTATTGGTCAAGGTGCGAATCGCATTGAGGTAGTCAGTTTCGCTGTGGCTAACCAGAGAGACCGCGCAGCCAGTACTTCCTGCTCTTGCTGTACGACCAACGCGGTGTACGTAAGTTGCTGAGTGAGAAGGTAATTCGAAGTTAATTACGACAGGTAATTGATCAATATGAATGCCTCTAGCCATCACGTCTGTCGCGATAAGCACACGAGTCTCGCCATTTTTGAAACTTTCTAATGCTTGCTCTCGTTCTTCTTGGCTCTTATTTCCATGTAACGCACTCACACTGATTTTGGCTTTATTCAATCGTTTGGTTAATGCATCGGCATTGTCTTTTGCGCCAATAAATACCAATACTTGCGGCCATGTGTGTTGATTGAGTAGTGCGATGAGCGCTTGAGCTTTACTGCCTTTGTTCACTAAATACAGGGTTTCTTCAATAGCCGCGACCACGCTGTTTTCTTGATGTGTCGTGACCTTAACTGGATTTGAAAGAAGCTCTTCAGCCTGACCTACTAATTCGGGCGGAAGTGTCGCAGAGAACAACAGTGACTGACGTTTGCTCGGTAGTGCTGAAGTAATCGCTTGAATATCTGGCCAAAATCCCATGTCGATCAGGCGGTCGGCTTCATCAAGAACCAATGATGAACACCGAGCTATATCCAGTTCATCACTTTTGATTAAAGCAAGTAGGCGGCCCGGTGTGGCGATGGCTAATTGTGGTTTAGTCGATAATTGTTGCTGTTGATCATCAGTATTTACGCCGCCCGTTAGCGTTACCAATTTGATATTGAGCGTTGTCGCGATCGGTTCTAAAGATTTGGTCACTTGAGATGCAAGTTCACGGGTTGGAACAATGATCAGTGCTTGCAGTTCATTCACATCTTGGTTGATGTTATTCAGTAAAGGTAAGCCGAACGCCAATGTTTTACCGCTGCCCGTTTGAGCCAATGCGAGTACGTCTTTCCCCGCAATAATGGTAGGAATTACCGCTTGCTGTATCTCTGTCGGCTTATTGAATTGAGATGAGAGCGCGGAGACGGTTTTTGCGTTAAGGGTTAGGCTATCAAATGACATAAATGAACCAAGTATCAAAAAGGAGGTGGAGTCTATCAGGGCTACAAATGTTAGAGAATCAGTTTTGTATGTTAGACGATAAACACATTCATTATACGCGCGAATTATGTCTGTTAGCTATACGCGATAATTAAGCGTTTATCATATTGTAATGGCACTGAATGGACGTACAATGTCCGCCCTAAAAATGTTCATGAAATGAGATCGAAATGAGTTGGGACAGTATCTGGCTGTTTATCGTTATCGTGTTTTTTATTGCCATTATCCCGGGCCCAAATGCGCTGTTGGTATTAAGCACAGCCTTAACTCAAAGGAAGCTGTTCGCATTTGTGGACGTGTTGGGCGTGTCATGTGGTTTCTTTTTTCATGCCTTTATCTCGGCTAACGGCATAAGCTTATTACTGTCGAACACTCCCATGGCCTTTGAAGGGCTAAAGTGGGCTGGGGTTTTGTATCTTGTCTGGCTTGGGTATAACCATTTTCGTGCGGCGCTGCGCGCTCAAGAGGGCGTGCTCTCTGTGGTCAGTGCATCGGGAAGTAAGCTTTATAAGCAATTTTTCAAAGGGCTTCTCACTAATCTACTGAATCCTAGAATTGTCCTGTTTTATCTTTCTATATTCCCTCAATTTGTTTCAACAGATGCGATTGTGACAGACAGTTTGATACTTGGTGCAATTCAAGCGTCAGTGGTGTCGATGTGGTTCTTAGTTGTGATCTTAATGGCGGATACCTTTAAGCGCTTGTTAGTTCAAAAGCGCACCTCGCAAATGATGAACATTGTGTGTGGGATTCTATTCGTGGGCTTCAGCATTCAGTTGGCATTGTTTCAGCTTTAGGGTGCGATGCGAAGAATTGGGTTTTTAGCTATTGGTTCGGTTCATTTCCGGCTTAGTTCTCGTTTCCATCTTAGTTTTCATTTCCGATTCAGTTCTCATTTTTTACTGAATGCTAAGCAATCAGTGTTTCTCTGTATAAATCTCTAAAGCATTAGCTCGGGAAGTCGATATAATTATTAGCTATCAATTTGGTGAATGTGTTTATTTGAGACCAATTGAAGCTACAGCCTATTGCTTGACCGAAATAACAGAGACAGGGAGTCACCAATGCGTGAAGATTCATTCACCCAGAAACGCAAATATTACCGCTTAAAGTACCCTCAAAAGGCTCGTCCGGTGATGCGAATTAAGGATGAGCTTTTTCATGTCAGCGAAGTTTCTGAAAAGGGTGTACGCCTGATGATGCGTAACATCATTCCGGTTTATCGTGGCTTTTCAATGGCCGGCACCTTGAGGTTGCATGACAACAACAGTATCGATATTAGCGGTGCTGTATTGCGACAAGAAGGTGACGAAGTGATCGTTCAGTTATCACAAGGTCCGAGCTTCAAAGATATGGTGTCTGAACAACGCCACATTAGGCAAAGATACCCAGTGTTTTTTGCTAGCCTCAGAGTGGCATAGAAAGCTTTTAAAGTTAGATTCACTCATCCAAGCCGATATTAAAAAGCCCAGCACTTTCACAAGTGCTGGGCTTTGTTCTATCTATAGCCCAGATTCTTATAAACCAAAGGCGATACAGGTAAAGCTAATGAGCTTAGTTCGCCTTATAGTTCGTCTACTGTAGCCCAAACTGCGGCTAGCATATCGTGACCAAACGCGACACTTCGTTCTGGAGACCAGCCGTAAAGTTCGTCAGCGTGACTGATGTGATCTTTAAATGGCATCTCGACGGTGTAAGCCAAACACTTGAATTGCTCACCAATCCAGTTTGTGCCAACTGTCATGTTTGCTTTGCCTGGTTCGTCTTTATCGTAACCAAATTCATCTTGGAACTCTGGCGTGATAGTGAGCAGTGCTTGCTTGAAGTGGCTCTCTAGCTTCGCGATGCGCTCGTTGTAAGAAGGTGTGCCTTCGCTACCTGCTACAAAGTTATATGGAATCGCTTCGTCGCCGTGAATATCTAGACACAGGTCAACGCCCGTTTCCAGCATACGCTCGCGAACAAGGAATACCTCTGGGCTGCGTTCCATAGAAGGTGATTGCCATTCGCGGTTCAGGTTTACGCCAATCGCGTTAGTACGCAGGTGACCGCGGATGCTGCCATCTGGATTCATGTTTGGTACAACTCTGAACACAACGCTGTCTAGAAGAGAGCGACCAACCGTATCTGTTTCATCAAGTAGGCGTTGTAGCAGGCCTTCGATCAGCCATTCAGCCATCGTCTCGCCAGGGTGTTGGCGACCAATAACCCAGATGTTTTTCTTCTCTTCACTTGGCTCGCCGATGGTTAGCAAAGTGATGTCGTTGTTGTCTAGCGTCTGACCTAGAGTTTCAAGCTTACAAGCAGGGTGCGTTTGAGCATTGTGCAGAAGATCTTGGTGACGATCGTATGAGTACGGCGCGAAGTACGCGAAGTACATTGAATCGTGTTCAGGGATGATATCGAAGCTTAATGTATCGCCATCGAACTGAGATGGGATACGGAACCACTCTTCACGGTCATACGATGCAACTACATCGTAATCTTTCCAGCCTTCAGGGTAGGCAGATGTTGCCAATTGACCGATTTCAAAGTGGTGAGATTGTTGAGCTTCACTTTCTAAGCGGAAGTGAAACCACTGAGAGATTTCAGTTTGGTAGTCTGCTGGGATCGTCAGTTGAATGTTTTGTGGTGAATCTGCAGAAACGACGTGAATGTTGCCGCTTTCGAAATTGCTGAAAATTTTCATTGTAGTTTTTATCTCGTAGTTGAGTTGCCGTAAGACTAGCACACTTTTTTTCGAGCAAACCACTAACTAAATCGTAATGAGATGTTATTTCAACTATCTACTTTTTAGTTCTCTACTTTGAGCAGTACTTCCTATCTATCGACGCTGACAAGTTGTACACCCACGACAGGCTGAACGTGTGTGGCGATCTAACTTGCTGCGTTGAACCTTACAATAAGCGTTTTTCAGCGCTCTTCTTCCTGAGAACCAATCATCGGGTTTTGACAGGATCAGATAACCATTAAAGCGTTTCATAAGCTCGACTCTATTTTGGTTGATGAACTTGCTATCAAACCCAATTTCGAAGTAATCAAGCGCTTGTTCAATCGAGGTGAAACTCGCCATTTTTTGTTGGAATTCTGTTTGGTTCATTGAGTGAGGAGTTTATGAAAAATAGATAGCCAATATTGTAATAGATTTACAATTTACTTCTTTGACTTAGAAAGCCGTTTTGTCTCGTTGATGTTGGATTAATCAATAATGAATATTTAACCGCTGCCTCTTATTTGGTGGGTGATTGTATCTGGTGGGGAATAATTTCGTGAAGTGACCTTGGGTTCTCATAAAGGTTCAATTTTTGTTCCTCAGAATGCGATTTATGATCCAAATCAAACTGATCTACCCCTAAAGTACTATTCTGATCTTAATTGTAACCAATTGTTGAAGATGATTAAGAATTATGACAATAAAAAAACGTTATATCGCACTAATAGCGGCGGTTGGTATAGGTATTGGCTGGTTAACCTTAGGGGGAACTGCAGCCGTTATGCACTATACATCGAGCACTGAGTTTTGTGTTTCTTGCCACACAATGGAAGCACCCCACAAAGAATACCAAGGTTCTGTACACTTCAGTAACGCAAAAGGCATTCGAGCTGAATGTGCCGATTGCCACATTCCAACTGATCCGATTGACTACGTGATCACCAAAGTAAGAGCGTCCAAAGACATCTACCACGAATTTATTTCAGGTAAGATAGACACGCCTGAGAAATATGAAGCACACCGTGAAGAGATGGCTGAGACAGTTTGGGCTCAATTCCGCGAGAATGACTCAGCGACTTGTCGCTCTTGTCACGAATTCGATGCAATGGAAGAGTTCGAGCAATCTCGTGATGCAGCAAAAATGCATGCTTATGGTCGTGAAAATAACCAAACGTGTATCGATTGTCACAAAGGCGTTGCACATTTTGCTCCTGAAGCTCAGCTAGATAGCAAAGCGTTCGATACCCTGATCGCATTTACGAAAAACACGCCAGCAGATGCGAAAGTGGTTTACCCAGTAACCGATATCGCAATGGGTGACTTCGGCAGTGTAAACCCAACAGCAGAACTGCAAGTGGTTAAGGCTGAAGGCGACAACCGTACTGTGACTTTGAATGCATTCCAAATGAAAGGTGCAGAGCAAGTGCTTTACTTCGGTGAAGGCCAACGTGCAATCGTTGCGACATTGACAGACAAAGGTCAAGAAGCACTGACTACTGGTGACTATAAAGCAGATGCTTATGGTAACGAGTGGCGTTCAGTTGCGCTAACGGGTGATATCACTTCTCCAGTTGTCGATAAACTAAACCCAATCTGGTCTTACGCAGAAGAGTTGGACAACGTTTACTGTGCAACGTGTCACGCGAAAATTCCTTCAAACCACTTCACTGTGAATGCTTGGGGGCCTGTTGCGAAAAGTATGGGCGACCGTACAGACATTTCTGAGCAAAACCTTGAGCTGCTGACTAAGTACTTCCAAAACCACGCGAAAGACGTTGTTGGTCACTAAAGAGAATTAGAAGGATAAAATTATGACTAATATGACACGTCGTGGATTTATGAAAGGCACAGGTATTACAGCTGGTGCGTTGGCATTCACATCTTTGACGCCGATGAGCGCAATTGCTTCGGACAAACGTGGTTCTGGTGTTCTAACATCAGGTCGTATGGGACCAATGCTGTGTGAAGTGAAAGATGGCAAGTTAGTGTCGACGACGAATGCACTGGCACAAACGGTTCCAAATAGCCTGCAGACCACAGGCCCTGATCAAGTACACACCAAAGCGCGTGTTAAGTACCCTATGGTTCGTAAAGGCTACTTGGCTAACCCATCTGCACCTGAAGGTGTACGTGGTAGTGATGAATTTGTTCGTATCTCTTGGGATGAAGTGTACAAATTGATTCACCAACAACACTCACGTATTCGTCAAGAGCACGGTGCGGAATCTGTATTCGCAGGCTCTTATGGCTGGCGTTCAAGTGGTGTTCTGCACAAAGCGCAAACGCTTCTACAACGTTACATGAGCATGGCTGGTGGTTACTCTGGTCACTTAGGTGATTACTCAACAGGTGCTGCGCAAGTTATCATGCCGCACGTTGTGGGTTCGATTGAGGTGTATGAACAGCAGACGACTTACCCAGTTATCCTTGAGCACAGTGATGTGGTGGTACTTTGGGGCCTAAACCCAATTAACACCTTGAAGATCGCTTGGAGCTCAACCGACTGTGCAGGTCTTGAGTTCTTCCACCAGTTGAAGAAGTCGGGCAAGACAGTGATTGCGATTGACCCAATGCGCTCTGAGACTATCGAGTTTTTTGGTGACAACGCAGAGTGGATTGCTCCTCACCCAATGACTGACGTAGCCATGATGATGGGTATCGCACACACGTTAGTGAAACAGGGCAAGCACGATAAAGAATTCTTGGGTAAATACACAACAGGTTACGACGTATTCGAAGCTTACTTGATGGGTAAGGAAGACGGCGTAGAAAAATCTGCTGAGTGGGCGTCTGAGATCTGTGGTGTGCCAGTGAAGCAGCTTGAGCTACTTGCGGATATCTTCAGTAAGAACCGTACTATGCTGATGTCTGGCTGGGGTATGCAGCGTCAACAATACGGTGAACAACGTCACTGGATGTTGGTTACGCTAGCGACAATGCTAGGTCAAGTTGGCTTGCCTGGTGGTGGTTTCGGTCTTTCTTACCACTACTCAAACGGTGGTAACCCTGCTCGTGATGCAGGCGTACTTCCTGCGATTTCAGCGTCACTTGGCGGTGGTTCTTCGGCGGGTAACGATTGGGCTGTTTCAGGATCTGTGAACGCATTCCCTGTAGCGCGTATTGTTGAAGCGCTAGAAAACCCGGGTTCAAGCTACCATCACAATGGTCACAACCTAACGTTCCCAGAGATCAAAATGATCTGGTGGGCAGGCGGTGCGAACTTTACTCACCACCAAGATACCAACCGCTTGATCAAAGCTTGGCAAAAGCCTGAGCTGATTGTTATCTCAGAACCTTACTGGACAGCAGCAGCTAAGCACGCGGATATTGTTCTGCCAATTACTACATCGTTTGAACGTAATGATATGACGATGACGGGTGACTACAGTAACCAACACTTAGTGCCAATGAAGAAAGTGGTTGAGCCACAAGGTGAAGCTCGTAACGATTTCGATGTATTTGCGGACATGTCTGAGTTACTTGCTCCGGGTGGTCGTGATGTGTACACCGAAGGCAAGACCGAGATGGAATGGCTGTATGGTTTCTACAAAACCGCACAGCAAGGTGGTCGTGGTCAGCGTATCGTAATGCCTAACTTCAGCAAGTTCTGGGAAGATAATCAGTTGATCGAGATGAAGTGGAACGAGAAGAACGCACAGTTTGTTCGTTACGCTGATTTTCGTGAGAACCCAATCATGAACCCACTAGGTACACCAAGTGGCAAGTTCGAGATATTCTCAAGAACCATTGAAGGTTACCAACTAGATGATTGCCCTGCACACCCAACTTGGTTAGAACCAACAGAGTACACAGGCAACGCTAAAGATGGCGAACTGCAACTGATGACAGCGCACGCCGCGCACCGTCTGCATAGCCAGTTCAACTACGCGAAGATCCGCGAAGAGTATGCGATTGCAGACCGTGAACCGATTTCAATTCACCCTGAAGATGCGAAAGCTCGAGGCATTAAAACGGGTGACTTGGTTCGTGCACATAATGGTCGTGGACAAGTATTGGTGGGTGCATTAGTGACGGACGGCATCAAACAAGGCTCTGTATGTATCCATGAAGGCGGTTGGCCTGATTTAGATAAAGAGACAGGCCTATGTAAAAACGGTGGCTGTAACGTGCTTACGTTAGATATCCCGACTTCTCGTTTGGCGAATGGCTGTGCTGCAAACTCTGCGCTTGTGAAGATTGAAAAATACACAGGTCCAGTATTAGAACTCACGGCATTTGATCCACCTAAAAACGGCTAATCTTTAACAAGTAATAGCTAACTGAATGAAGCCAGCCTAATCGCTGGCTTTTTTTGATCCTTTTCTTGCGATGAAGACTATTACTCAATGTCGGCTAGACATCCCATAATAATCAATGACATCTAAGCGAGAAATAAGCTCATGAATCGAATCAATCCAAAGAAACTACTTCGCAGTAAATGGACGGCCGTTAGCCCAATAAAGAAAGAAAAACACTTCATGGTCACAGAGGTCGAGTTTGAAGAAGGGGAGGTCATTCGTTGTTTAATAGAAGCGGTGATAACCAAACGTGAGGAAGACATCAACTGGCGGGATCTCACCGACAAGGATCATTGGCTTCCCGGTTGGAAATAAGGATAGCAAGTAGGGAGCAGTCCTTATTTCTAATTACCCGCTGCTGCACGTCCTTGCCAGTATTTAAGGCCTTCTAAGACACCCTCAGCATGTGTTGCTCTACTCGTGTATACGTTGTCTCTATCCGATAGGTGAGCAACCTCTGGGTAATGGTTAGCAACCAGTATCGAGTTTACGCCCTCAATCGTGAGCATTGAGGTGTCGTTAGCTGAATCACCTGCGACACACACTTCTGCAACGCTCAAATCGTGTTGTTCGAGTAGGTGGTGAATCGCAGTCGCCTTGTTTACGCCTTTTGGTGTGATATCTAAGTACCAATCATGAGAGTAAGTGAGGTGAACATCTAATCCGTGCATCTCCAAGCTAGATTCAATCAGTTCGTGTTGAGGCTCTGAAAGCTTTCCTTCAAAGGTGATCTTGTAATCGCCTTGATGGTTCTCTATCCGCTCACCCATAAAATCAAGGGGTGCGAGAGCCGTCTCTACCTTTGATTTGTTCCAAGAAGCTTCCAGTTGGTTATGCCAAACATGGTCTGGTTTTTGGGAATGAACATGATGAATTTTAGTGCCCACATCGCTAATAATACTGTGTGGTTTCGGGTAGTTATCCGATTCTAAACCCACTCGAATCGAAGGTAATGTTCTTCCTGTCGCGATGATAAAGCGAATATCAGGTTGCTCTGTGAGGTAATCAAATAGCTGGTTAACACCGTGAGATGAGCCCCCATCAAGCGTACCGTCAAAGTCACACACCAACATTTTTATCATTCGAATTCCTTGTCTTTTTCTCTATTTCGGCACGGGAAAATGTTTATTTCTTTTATAAAGAATGGCTCAGCAATGAGTACTCTACAAGGCGAAGTCCAGCTTAGATAACCATCAATTGACAGTTTGCAGCAAGTATCACAGTTGGTGTGATGTATTAAAATTCTTGGTCTAAAAGGTTGATTTCAACTCGCTGACTTTAGCTGGTTGACCTTTGGTTTTTAGGTAGATATTGAGAGCTGATCTTATCTTTTCTACCGACCTAACTTTCGCCTCGGAAACATCATGAAAGCTTAATAATTAGTTCGCGTTCGAATTATTTGTGCACGAACTAATTATGGCTTTTGTTGGTTCATTCAGCCTATTAATTACTCTAATGTAAAACTAATATTCAATAATCTACGACTACGTAATACATAATATTGGCCGTACGCTTATCTAATTTATCCCTTTTATTATCAGTAGCTTGCTTTGTTTTTGCTTGTTTTTGCTTGTTTTTGGTCTTGTTATTGCTGGTCTGGTTTCAGTCTGTTGCCTTGTTTTACCGAACGAAGAACCTTGATTTACACGTGTCAATTACTTAGAGTGCTAATTGTTTTTTGGGTTTAAATAACCAATTTAAGTTTAAATAACTGATAAAGGATTAGATTACATGGATCCCATACTGGAAGTTAAGGGACTGTACAAGGTGTTTGGTGAAGACACCGACCGTGCTTTTACAATGATTAATGAAGGCGCAAATAAAGATAAAGTTTTCGAAGAAACAGGGCTAACGATCGGCGTTAACGATGTTTCTCTTAGTATTCAAGAAGGCGAGATTTTCGTCATAATGGGACTGTCAGGATCTGGCAAATCAACCCTAGTACGCCTCCTTAACCGCTTGATCGAACCTACCAAAGGCAATGTGCTTCTTCGAGGCAAAGACATTGCCCACATCTCAGAAGATGAACTCCGCGAAGTTCGCCGCAACAACATCTCCATGGTTTTCCAAAATTTCGCTTTGATGCCGCATATGACGGTTATCGAGAATGCCGCGTTTGGTCTAGAGCTTGCGGGTGTCGAAGTTGAACAACGAAAGCAATCAGCACTTGAAGCACTTGAGCGTGTTGGCCTTGGCGCATATTCAGAATCTTACCCAGATGAGTTGTCTGGTGGTATGAAGCAGCGTGTTGGTTTGGCTCGTGCACTAGCATGTGACCCAGATATCTTGTTGATGGACGAAGCGTTCTCGGCGCTCGATCCTTTGATTCGTACTGAAATGCAAGATGAGCTTATTCGCCTTCAAAATGACGATAAACGAACCATTGTTTTTATCTCGCATGATTTGGATGAAGCGATGCGTATCGGTGACCGAATTGCGATTATGCAAAATGGCGAAGTGGTTCAAGTCGGTACTCCAGACGATATTCTTAGTAACCCAGCGAATGATTATGTCGAAGCTTTCTTCCGTGGTGTGAACGTAGCAAGCGTACTTACTGTGAAAGACATTGCGCGTAAGAAGCCAGCTGCGGTATTTAAAAAATCAGAACACGATGGCCCAGCGTCCGCTCTACAAATTTTGATGGATAACGACCGCGAGTACGGCATCGTAGTTGAGAAGAGCAGCCGTTACTCCGGCATTGTCTCTATCGACTCGCTTCGTAAAGCCCACAAAGAGAACAAATCACTCATCAGCGCACAGCTCGATGATGGACTAACGCTGAACCCTGATTTACCAATCAATGATGTGCTTGGCCTAGTTGGTGGTGTGCCTTACTCAGTGCCTGTTGTGGATGAGCAAGGTAATTACTTTGGCGTGGTGACTAAGTCACGACTGTTACAAACATTGGATAAGGGGTAGATCATGTCGTCTGAACAAACAAATAATGACCCATGGTCTCAATCGGCTCCTCCAGCTCAACCTGCAAGTGATCCTTGGGGTCAATCCGCTGATACCTCACCGTCAGCGGATTGGTTAAGCAGCGAAACCGTTGAAACGACACCTTTTGATCCACTTGACCCTTTTGCAGAGGCTGTGCTGCCTGTTGACACTTGGGTTGAGTCTGGACTGAATTGGTTAGTTGAGCACGGACGCCCACTATTCCAGGCAATCCGTGTGCCTATCGATTTTATCCTAAGTTCATTTGAAACGGCGTTGGTGTCTACGCCAGCACCATTCATGTTGATCATCTTGTTTCTAGTGGCATGGCAGTTTTCAAACTTGAAGCTTGGCGTTGCAACGGCCGTATCTTTGACTTTCATTGGCTTGATTGGCGCTTGGTCTGAAGCAATGACCACATTGTCACTGGTCATGACATCCGTATTCTTCTGCCTATTGATTGGCTTACCCATGGGGATATGGCTCGCTCGAAGTAACACGGCGGCTAAATTCGTGCGCCCAATTTTGGATGCTATGCAAACCACACCAGCCTTCGTTTATTTAGTACCGATCGTCATGTTGTTTGGTATCGGTAACGTTCCGGGTGTCGTGGTGACCATCATATTCGCACTTCCTCCTGTTGTTCGTTTGACCATCTTGGGTATTCAGCAAGTTCCGGAAGAGTTGATCGAAGCGGGTCACTCATTCGGTGCAAGCAAAAAGCAGATGCTTTACCGAATTCAACTGCCACTTGCATTACCAACTATCATGGCGGGCGTGAAC
The DNA here is from genome assembly GCF_041471945.1 of Vibrio sp. 10N.261.51.A4. Taxonomy (NCBI): domain Bacteria; kingdom Pseudomonadati; phylum Pseudomonadota; class Gammaproteobacteria; order Vibrionales; family Vibrionaceae; genus Vibrio; species Vibrio sp. 10N.261.51.A4. The sequence goes on along the minus strand of NZ_JBFRPJ010000012.1, from coordinate 50,614 downwards.
CAAACACTGATGTTGTCGTTATCGATGGTGGTTATCGCATCAATGATTGCGGTAGGTGGTTTAGGTCAAATGGTACTGAGAGGTATCGGCCGTTTGGATATGGGGTTGGCCGCTGTTGGTGGTCTCGGCATCGTTATCTTAGCCATATTATTAGACCGAATCACCCAAGTACTGGGTGTCAACGCTGGTAATACAAAATTACGCTGGTATCGCATGGGACCTGTTTCCCTTGTACTGAATGTACTTAATCGCGGTAACAAATCAGAACTTCAATTAAGGAAAAACACCAATGAATAATTCATGGAAGAGTAAACTTGCAGTAAGCATCGTTTCGACATTAGCGGTATCAACTAACGTGTGGGCTGCAAGCCTACCGGGTGAGGGCGTATCAGTTCAGCCTGTTCAATCGTCTGTAGCGGAAGAGACGTTCCAAACATTGATCGTTAACCGTGCTCTAGAAGAACTGGGTTATGACGTGAAATCAACTCAAGAAGTGGATTACAACGTAGGTTACACTTCAATTGCAAAGGGTGATGCAACGTTCCTAACAGTAGGTTGGTTCCCGCTTCATGCTGACAAATACACAATGGCTGGTGGTGATGAGAAATTCTACCGTGAAGGCCAATATGTAAGCGGCGCTGCTCAAGGTTACCTAATTGATAAGAAAACGGCTGAAAAGTACAACATCACTAACATTGGTCAATTAACCGATCCAAAAATCGCGAAGCTGTTTGATGCGGACGGTGATGGTAAAGCAGATCTAACAGGCTGTAACCCAGGTTGGGGTTGTGAGATGGTGATTGAACATCAACTTTCAGCGTTCAAACTGGACGATACGGTGACTCACAACCAAGGTAACTACGCTGCAATCATCGCAGACACGATTTCTCGTTACCAAAAGGGTGAATCAATCCTTTACTACACATGGACACCTTACTGGGTAAGTGGCGTACTGGTGCCTAACGAAGATGTGGTTTGGTTAGAAGTACCTTTCTCAGCACTTCCTGGCGAACGTTCGAACGTGGATACGACGTTATCTAACGGTAAAAACTACGGCTTCGAAATGAACTCAATGCGCATCATTGCGAACAAAGAGTTTGCTAAGAACAACCCATCAGCAGCGAAGCTTTTCGAAATCATCAAACTTAACATCAATGATGTAAGTGCTCAGAACATGATGATGAGTAAAGGTAAGAACAGCTCTGCGGATATCGAAGCGCACGTAAACGGTTGGATCAAAGCGAACCAAAGCACGTTCGATGGTTGGATTACAGAAGCGAAGAAAGCTGCACTGTAACTTAGACTTGGATTTGTTCTGTCTTACCAGACATTTTGATTTGAAATGATGAGCGTGTTGAGTGATTGTGTAGAGTCACTCAATCACCTTCAAATCAAGTGAAATGGCGACAAGAGTGAACATTAAAAAGCCAGCAGTCTATTTGGATTGCTGGCTTTTTGTTTTCTGTTTCTATTTTGAGTTTTGAGCTTCTAGCCTTTAATTACAGCTCTAGCGTTCACCTTGAACTTCGAAGTCATCGCTGACAAGACGAGCTTTACCATCTTCTTGTACTGCCCAGTGTTCACGGTGTACAACACCAAATGCTTTATTCATTGTCCAACTCGCGGTAAGAATGTAACCGCCTTCTGGGTGCTCTTCCCATTTCACGTCAGTGTAATCAACGTCTTTGAAACCTTGGTCTATGATACCTTGCCAGAATGCTTGAATCGCTTCACGACCTTCAAAAGTACCAAATGGACGCGCTTCCATTACACAGCTTTTAGTATATTGATCGGCACAACCTTTCGCATCTTGGTTGTTGAAAGCCTTTTGCCACGCGTTAATGCCTTGCTTACATGCTTCTAAAATTTGGTTGTCTAACATTGTCTTTCTCCATAACAGTCTTGTTTCGAGCACTGTCTTTTTTATTTGGTATTTCGATAAGTTGAATTGAGTTTAGTCTTGGAAATTGATTTTAAAAACAGAGATAATGGAAAATACTGTTTGTAAAAAGAGAACAATAAGATGAGTAAGCTAAAGCAGATGTCGATTTTCGCTCATATCGTAGATCAGGGTTCAGTCTCGGCTGCGGCTGAAAAGTTAGAGTTGTCTAAATCCGTCGTCAGTCAACATCTCAAAATTCTAGAACAAGAGTTAGGCGCCTCTCTCCTTAAACGCACAACACGAAGACAAACTTTGACAAGCATGGGTGAGCGCTTTTATTTGAGTTGCAAAGACATCAATGTGATCGCTGAATCGGCTTGGGATATGGCAAAAGCCGAGCTAGAAGAGCCACAAGGCCGGATTCGTATCACAGCTCCGAATGCCTTGATGGATTTATTGGTAGCGCCTGTTATTGCCGATCTGATGAAACAATATCCGAAGTTAAAGCCAGAACTGATAAGCGACGATCAGCATTTAGACTTCATGGAGCACGATATTGATCTCGCGGTACGAGTGGGTAGCTCGCGCGACAGTAATCTTAAGCAGAAGAGGTTAGGTGAGTTTAAAGATGTGTTATGTGGCGTTGAAAGCATGCGTGAACGTGAGCTTGAATCGATTCCTTACATTGCAAACTCTTGGCAGGGAAAGCAGGTGACTCATCATTTTAGTTCTCAAACTGAGCAGGACTTTGTCTACCAACAGCAAGCTAGTTGCGTCACCAATTCGTTCCACAGTTGCCTTGCACTGATTAAATCAGGTGTTGGTATCGGTGTGATTCCAGATTTCTGCATTCCTCAGTTATTTGGTGATGTTGTCGACGTGCTGCCAAGCTTTGAATTACCCACCAACACGGTTTATGCGCTAAATCCATTCGCTTCAAATACGCCTATCGCCATCAAGCTGTGTATCCATGCGTTGGAAGAAAAGCTTAAGCAGGATTTAGTATAAGCTTTCTATCGTTGGTAAAATCCGGTGCTTAACCATATTTACTAATAAAAGAAATAACATGTTTATTACTCAGTAATTCAATCTTGTCGATAGTCAGTACGCAATAGCGGTAGTTTTTGTTTTTGAAGGTGATGTTCGACTTTTCTTCTGTTGGTTCTGAAAACTTCCATATTTCAAATCCAAGGTTTTTCATCAGCTCCAATGCATTTGGGTTTTTGATCATCATAGAGAATTTCTTGATCTTAGTATTGCTTGCAAGAAGCTTCATATCGGAAATCAGGTTCGCAATAGATTGTTCGCGCTTCTCAGAGTGACCGCTAACCACAATGTAATTTAAGTTCTGGTTAGAATCTAAAGAGCAAGCTTGCTTAATATGTAGATGCTTATTTTGGTATTGCTCGAACACCTCTTCGTTGAAGAAAAAACCTAGGCTATGACTAACAATATCGCCATTAACATCGACCATTTTTCTGCCATGCGCCTTTTTTTCACTGCAATAGAGAAACAGATCTATGGTATCAAGGGCTGAAGGATCCATCTTTGTATATTGTGAAATCAGCTTTATTCTATCTATTACTGCTTTGTCATTCTGATCTGTCATTAGTGGCATGATCTGACAGTCGCAGCCTTCTTCTATTTCCCCTTTAGAGATAGACGATATTCGGCTTTGAAACGAAAAGAACCTCTCACGAAGGAAGTCTTCAAGTAATGCACTGTCTTCGTTATCTTCTGAATCAAAGGATTTCAACGTTGTATACAAGTCCAGACCAAGGCAGTCCAATAGCTTTAGGGCTTTGTAATTACTTGGTTTTACTTTGCTATTTTCCCATCGATTTATCGTTACGACATCTACAGAGCTGAATTCATCATCTAAGTGATTAATGTATGCCGCAAAATCCTTTTGCGTTAACTTCAATTTCTTGCGCGCTTCGCGCAGTAATTGCGGAAATTTCATCATGGTAGAATATTCATCTTTGATTAGTGACATTACGTTCCGATTAGTCAGATACTCTATTTTATCAATCGTTAATATACAGTAGCTATAATATTTATTTTTGAATGTAATATTACATTTTTTAGCAGAAGGTTCTGAAAATTTAAATACTTCAAACCCCACACTCTTCAAGAGTCTCATCATATTGGGGTCTTTTACTAAAACAGAATATTTTTTAATGTTTTTGTTCTGAGAAAGTAACTGTATATCTGAAACTATATGCTCAATAACATGATCTTTTGTCTCTGAGTGTGAGCTTATATTAAAATAATTTATGCTTTTGCTTGAATTTAAAGAGCAGGCCATTCTTAGATCTAGCTCTTGAGTTTTTAATGTTTCAAATTGATGGTCTTCAAAGAAAAAGCCTACGTTGTGACTCACAATGTCGCCATCAACATTGATCAGCTTGTGACCATGTGCTTTTTTCTCACAGTAGTAGAGATATAAATCAATTTGGTCCAGTGGCGAAATATCGACTTTTGTGAATTTAGAAAGTAGTTTGATTCTGTCGATAACGCCAGTGTCACACGGCTCTGACATTAAAGGCAGTGACTTAAAGTTGCGTTTGCCTTGTTGTTGATTCAGGCCTGATAGAGCTGAAATTCTACTTTGAAATGAGCCATAGGATTCGTTTAAAAACAGTTCGATTAACGTGTCTTTTTGTTCGGAATTAAAGCTCCTTATTGTCTCAAACAAATCTCCGCCAAGGTACTGTAATATCTTGAGTGCTTTGTATGTACTAGGCTTTACCTTGCTGTTTTCCCAACGATTTATCGTTACGACGTCAACCGCATTAAACTCGTCGTCCAGCTGATTTAAGTAGGTTGCAAACTCTGTTTGTGTAAATTGAAGTTCCTTTCTGAAGTTACGTAACAACTGTGAAAACTCACTCATTAAAACATTAACCTTCTGATAATTAACTCAATGTCTTGATTCTAATTTAGACATCAGATTCTCTATTTAACATCTTCAGTAATTTGTTTTTTACAGATGTTAATTGTTCGGATTATTTGAACTGTATGTTGCGCATGTCCCTAACAGGCTAAGTGCCAAATTAGTGACGTCAAATCTATGGCTTTTTGCCTAGACACTTATCAATCTACTGTGAAGTGCGCGTTAATGTTTAGATACAATCTTGCCTTTTTCTTATCCATTTTGTTGTTTCCATTTGCCTCCTATGCGGACACAACGGGTCTTGTTATGGATCTGTCTGTTGACAGTGCGTCTTATGACAACGACCAAGAGGTGGCTTATACGCTTGTTTTAACGAATGAGTCGGATAAAGCTATTGCTGAGTTGGACGTTAAGGATGAGCTGTTAAATATCTTAACGACAGATGACCAAGGGAATAATGTCAGCGCGTTCTCGCAAGTCTCGACTCAAGCGCAATCCTCCTTCCTGTCATCTCCAGGTGATTACAGTCGCTTCGGAAACTTAGATGCATCAGGTGTGCGTATTGCGGCTGGTGGGTCGGTGACCTACACCATGGTCGCCACCGTTTCTGCTGACGCAGCCGGTACGATTGATAACGTCGCAAGTGCGAGCACTGGACTATTGGATGCTGTTGAATCAAATACAGAATCCATTCAGCGTGGTGTGTACCAACATGATGTTGTTGTTTCAGTCGATAAGACGAACTATCAACTCAATAACAAACTCACCTACAAGATTAAGGTTTCGAACACTGGCGATACGTTTATTCAGACGATCGACGTTCAAGATGTCATTTCAGACATAAAGGCACTCAATATTGAAGGGGCTTTGCAACAAGCCTTTACTGACAACGTTAACTCAGTAAGCAAGGTTGAAGGCAGCAAAAGCGATCCAGGCACCTTCGCCGAATCAGGGGACTTATCAGTAAGTGCTGCGTCGATTGATATAGGTGGGTCAGTGACTTACGAAATTCAAGCGACCGTTGCCGACAATTTAGTCGGCGACATTGTTAATGACGGTATAACCGCTGAAACACGCGATGACTTGGTCACAGTTGATGAGGTTATCACTCCACCCACTGAGCCTAGTATCACCCTGACACATACCTTGAACCAATCGGATAACTACCTAGTCGACGATGAGTTTTCCTATACGGTCACGGTTGCTAATCAAGCAAACACTGGTATCGCGTACCATTATTCGGTTCAGCAGTTTCTTGCGGATCTTGAAACCGATCTAGGTAACGATGTCAGCAACGAAAAGAACGCAACTGACACGGTTGGTAACCCTTACGATTTTTGGACCAATGAAGTGACCTCGATCGGTTCTAATAGCCTTTCTGAACTCAATGCATCTGGAAAGGAGTCCAACAAGTCACTAGAAGACAAAGTGTCTATCTATCCCGGTGAGCAGATTGTTTATTCCGTTGTGGTGGACGTTAGCCCTGTGTCTATTGGTCAAATTCCCCAAGTTGCAGCCCGAGTGGTTGATGCTGATGGCCACGCAGATTCTGGCGATGCTTTGGCCAATATTCTCGATTCGAAAGACGTTCTGACGACGTCATCAAGTCAAATTACACGTAATAAGAACACCACAGATACGACTTATGTTCCGGGGATAGTCGGTGATAACGAAGTGGTCTATGACATTGTTATTTCTAACAAGGACACAGAGTTCTTCGCCAACGATATCGAAGTTGTCGATAAATTTGCTTGTATCGTGACAGAGCAAGCGGATGGCTCTAATGCTTCAGCATTTTCCGAGTGGAAGCTTGAAGTCGCTGATAGAAGTGGTGAAGGATCGAATTATGGTTCATTTAATTACAATACTTGGACAACAAACGACATCAATTTGAAAGTCGACCTCGCACCTGAGGGCTTCGTTCATTATAAGCTGACCGCAAAAGTGGCAGACACCAGTGTGGGGCAGATTGTTGATGATGGTACCGATGCCGGCTTGTGCTTAGGGGATAACTTAGGCGAGTCGGGTTCTGGCGTCCAAATGCCAAACTCGAAATTAAAGGTCCAAAAGGAAGTGGATTCTCGTTACTACTCAGCTGGCGGTACCCTGAACTACGACATCACGGTAGAGAATAACGGTGACGGCTATGCGATTGATATACCGGTTTATGATGATTTAGTCTCTGTCATGACTCAGTCTATTAATGATACACCGACTAAAGCGTATTTGAGCTGGATTATTACTGCGAAATCTTATGCCTCTGACGGCTCAATTTCGACAAACAGTGATCCCGGCTTTACTGATGACATAGAAGGTAATCAGAAGAATCAAAAGATCTTAGATGTGAAGGCAAAGCTAGCTCCACACGATAAGATCGTTTATAGCATTGCCGCGATCGTAAACCCCATTGCCGATGATGAAATCCGTAATGAAGTGACGGTTGACAGCGTACTTTATTCCGATAGAGGCTCATACCCACGAGATTACTACTTAGTATTGGATAAGCGTGTTGATGGTCATGACGAACAAAACGCGTATACCGACACCACCAATACTGTCACTTATACGATCAGCATTACCAACCCAGCAGGGAACGGTTTCGCCTCTAACATCAATGTTAAAGATGAAATCAGTACCATAGAAGCAGAGTTACTTCACGAGCCGGGTGAAACCAAGCCCGTGTTCTCTTCGTGGACGATCAGTGCAGAAAGAGAGGCAGACTCCCCGTGGGTGAAAGCCGTGACTGACCCTGGATCGTTCTCGGATAACAATGATCTGGATGCCACCGCTCAGATCCCGCCAGGTGCGACGATTACTTATACCATTGTTGGGACACTCGATCGCAGTGTCGACAGTGAGATTCTTTGGGGAGCATTCACCAATACCGCAACAGTGACGGGACCAGATACTAATCTATCGGATACGGTACGTACCTATCCTAGCGAGCCGAATCTTGTAGTCGCTAAGACCGCTCAAAATACCGACTTTGTTGTAGGTGAGCGCGCTACGTTCGATATTTATATCTATAACCGCGGTGTTGGCTATGCAAATGACGCAACGGTACAAGATAGTATTTCAGCGCTTAACTTCTTTAATAGTTGGACAATTGTAGGTTCGACCAACACAGATAAACCGGGTTCTCGTTACGGTGACATTGCTAACGACACTGACATCGATACCGACGTTGATATCACTCCCGGAGGGTGGGTTCACTATGAGGTGAGCGGCATTGTTAAGTCTGACTATGAAGAAGAACAAGTATCGAACCGTGTTGATGTTTACGATCCTATTACAGACCGTGACCACAGCTCTTCCGCTCAAATAGATAACTCACACAGTACCTATGACATCAATGTTTCATTAGCCAAAACGACCGATGTTGTCCGCTACACGCCGGGTGAAGATCTCACCTACACCATCGTTATTGGCAATAACAGCGACACTGATGAGACCGATCTTATCTTCATGGATCGCCTGAGTGAGATCACTACTACGCTAGCGAATGATAAAGATGGTGAAGTAGAAGATGTTCTTAATCAAAACCCGTTTGACTATTGGTCTGTTGATACTGGCTCTGGTTTCGGCCCTCAAACGACTGAAGATGTGGAGTTCCCAGTTTCAATTCCGGCCAAAGACTTTGTCACGGTGCGTATTAAGGCGCATGTCAAAGACAATGCGGTATCTAACGGTGTAGCGGACAGAGACGGCGGCATAATCCGCAACGAAGCCGTGCTGATTCATGATGATAATGCCGGTTGTACTGACGATTGTGAGTATGCCAAACGTGCCGTGGCTGAAAACCATCAGGTACATAATAACGGCGGCGTTGTTCGCACTACTAACATTAACCGCTACTCTCCGGGAGATGAGTTGACTTATACCATTAGGTACAACTCTCAAGATGGACATGGTTATCGAAACAACGTAGACGTTAACGAACTGATTAATGACATATCAGTGGAGCTACAAGATGGCAATTCAGGTAATCCATTTTTCGATGATTCGGTAGGTTCAAACAAGTTTACGGTGGCGGTTGCTAAGAGCGATCCTGCGAACGCGGGTACAACAGATGGTACCAAAGACGGTGATGTTGCGAACGACACTGACATCGTAACCTCGATTGATATCGATGCTGGCGAAGACGTGACTTACACAGTAACAGGTACCGTAAGACCGGATGCGGTCGGTGATATTCATTATCGAGATACCGTCGTGATTCCCGATGGCTACCATTTAGATTTTGATAAAACGACTGATGAAGCGGTGTACGAGCCCGCTCAAACCGTGACCTATCACTTAGTGATTGAGAATGACGGCAAAGGTAACGCTCACGATATTCCAATCGTCGATAACCTCGAAGATATTACGGTCAGCTTAGTGGATGGTAATACAGGACCAGCGTATTCAGATTGGACCATCACATCGATCGCAACTGGAACTGATTCTGAGTATGTGGATGCGGGCGCAGGTGCTGGCAATGTTTACACATCAACCAACAGTAACCTAAATGTTGAAGCCGATATTCCGATGGGCGCTAAGCTTGAGTACCAAGTTGTCGCGACCATCAATGACAAAGCCAATGGTGATGTTGTTAACGTTCTAACCGTTGATGGTGACACGATATCTCATGATATTCGTCAAGAAGCTCGAAAAGTTGATTTTGAAAAGAACATTCTGGCGTATTACGACACGGATGAAAACGAACTGGTTGGCGCAACTAACTACATGCCAGGTGGTTATGTTGAGTATGAAATTTTAATTGAGAACATTGCGAGCGCCCACGTTGATGATATGAGCTTGCGTGATGACATCGACCAAATTAACACTCAATACTTTGATGGAACGCGTGGCCCTGCCTTTGATAGCTGGACGATTGAAACATTCACTGATAGCTCAGGTATTTCCAACCCAGATGTTGATAACTCAATCCAAGACAATAAGCCGATTGATACTCACTTCGATATCTCGGCAGACAACTTTGGCCGAGCTGCATCGTCAGCGTTTGTCCGCTATGTCATAAAAGCCAAGATCAGTCCGAAAACGGTTGGTTCTTTTACCAACAAAGCTTTCATCGACGAAGACAATGGCAATGAGTTGATCGCGGTATCGCCACCATCAACGATGGCGGATCCTGAAGTCACGTTCTCTAAAAAAGCGTTTTATGATGCAGGCTTCTCTTCGCAAAAAACTGAATATTCTCAAGCTTCTGGTGAGAGTGAGGTTTATTACCGCGTTGAGATTAAGAATGCGGGTGATGGTATTGAATATGGTTCTCGCCTAGAAGATGCGATTTCGGAAATTCAAACTCGTATTGCAGAAGACAGCACCACCACAGGTGGTGATCCTGTTGGACAACCGTTCTTGGCTGGCTGGGAAGTTAGCCTAGATAAAACGGCTGCGACAGGCTCTATTACCGACGCGATTGACTTTGTACCGGGCAATAACATCGATATTGATAACGACATTGTTATCGCGCCTCAAGAAAGCCTAACGTTCACTATTCATGCTCAAATTCGTGAAGATGCATTGGGTGACATTCAAAATAAAGCGAATTATGACGGTAAGGTTCGTACTGCGACTCTAATGCCGCTTGAAAATAATACCAGTGTTGAAAAACGTGTGGTGTCGATCAACGGCAACCCGTTCAGTGATGGTGATACCTATCTTCCGGGTGACGAAGTTGAGTATGAATTTGTAGTCACAAACCCTGAGAACGGTTGGGCGAATGATATTCAGGTCAAAGACACAATCACAGACATTCAAGTCGAAGTGATTGGCGGTAAAACGGAATCCGCTTTTGTTTCTGGCGATATGACCCATGAAGTCAGCAATGGTATTGATGCCAATATTGATACTTATGTACCAAGCTACAACACCAGTGGCAACCTTGACATTGAAACCGATATTGCCGCGGGAGAAGGGCTGACCTTTAACTTAACCGGTGTCGTTCGTGACGACGCTTTGGGCACGATTGATGCGAACCAAGTGACCGCAGGAAGTGGCTCTGCAACGTCGCAAGTGATCCCCCCTAAAGATGCCGAGCTCGATTACTTCAAAACCTTGGTGTATACCGATGGTGAATCGGCAGGGTGTTCTGTTCCTTCAAACGATGGCAGCGGTTGTACTTACGCACCACGTGGTGATGTTGAGTATCAAGTTACGTTAGATAACACAGGCGATAGCATCGCAAATGATGTGAGCGTTATTGATGCGATTCACACCATCAAAACCGAAGATGGTGATGATGCGTTCTCTAGCTGGACAACGGCTATTGCGGTTGAACCTGCAGGCACTTATGACGTGCAAGGTAACTACAACGGTAGCGTCCCATTGAATGCAACTGTCGATCTTCGTCCTGGCGAGCGTATTGTGTTTGATGTGAAAGGCACCGTGTCGACTTCAGCGACAGGCACTATTACCAACACGGCGCAAGTGAACGGTGATAACACCAACGACATCGTACTTGATCCGGGTCGCTCGAATATCCTAATTGATAAATGGACGGATACGCCTGAGTACGTGCCGGGAGGAACAGTGAATTACTACATCGACATCACCAATGACGATGTGGATTCTGGCCTGTTTTCTATTCGAGACATCATCAGCGGCTTTGAAGTCGAGACTGTCGATGGCTCAATGAAAACGGCACTGACAGAATGGACGGTTGATTACGATGTGCTTTATAACTCGGCGCCGTCAAACCCTGACGCTAATGACTTCTCTGAGCTTGATAAGCTAGTTGGTCAAAACAGTCCAGACATCGATTTACCTGTTGAATCGATCAAGATGGCTGGGCGAGACGATGCCGGGACGGGTGGTGGTGATAAGTACACAGCTGTCCGTATTCACGTTCAAGGCAAGGTTCGTGATGATGCGATTGGGCGCTTTACCAATACGGCTTATCTACGACATGGTTTGGACGATTCGAAGATCGCTCGCTTACGAGAAGGCTTTATCACTCCGAAGTCGGGTCAATTGGTTCTAACCAAAGAAACGACGCCAATTGCAGAACCTGATGCTAAGTATCAACCGGGTCAACCTATCTCATACAAGATCACCGTGGCTAACACAGGTGAAGGTTACCTTGTCGATCAAGTCCTGACGGATCGCATCGATACCATCATGACAGAGGTGGCTAACAGCCCAGATCAAGAGCAAGCGTTGACAGGTAATTGGATCATTAGCGACGAACAGCTTGATGGCAGTGGCGATCCAGCCCTGAACGCTCGCAAAGATGTGGTTAATAACGCACAGGGTTATAGTGCGACTTACAGCATTCACCCGGGTGACAGTTATTCATTTGTCGTGACCAACACTGTTAACGATAAGGCCAAAGGCGAGATCACTAACGTCGTTAAAGTTGATAGCGACGACGGTGAGCACTCTGCAGACGCGACCTACATTCCAGAAGATGCGCAAGTTGAGATCACTAAAGATGTCGATAAAGCAGAGTACCTTCCGGGAGAAACACTTCAGTACACCGTGACCGTTAAGAATAACGGCTTAGGTTGGGCTGAAGATGTTGCTATTGAAGATGCGCTGAAGTCGGTTGAAACCACGATTACAGGTGGTACGACTGAACAAGCTTTTGACCCTGCTTCAATCCAAATATCGGCGGTATCGACAACCGGTGAAACCCCAGTACCGGATGCAACCCGTGGTGAAGACCTTCATGAGACGCTCGATATTGCGCCTCAAGACAGTATTGTTTTCACTATTCAAGTTGCGACTAATCCGTTGGCGACAGGCGATATTACTAACATCGCATCAGCGACCTTTGACGGCACAACATTTGATGACAGTGCTACCAGTACACCAGTGTTGGCGACGGTTTCGGTCAAGAAGACGGTTGATACGCCATCGTATGAAGTAACCAAGCTGATTAACTACGACATCACCGTAACCAACAGCTCTGATGCGTTTGCATCTGGTGTTCAACTTCAAGACATCATCAGTGACATTCAAGTCGACACGACCGCGGATAAACAAGAGTCGGCATTCCTACTATGGGAAGTGAGCTTTGACGCCTCGGATGATCGCTCTGTTGTCACTCCCAAGACGTTCGACTTGAGTGAAGATATCGATGTGAGTATGGATGTGGCGCCACAAAGTACCGTGACATTCCATGTTAAGGCGTTGATTCGTACGACGGCGATTGGCGATATCAGTAACACGGCAACCATCACTTATAACGGAACACCACAAGACTCAACGGTAGTCATGACACCGAAAGACTCTGAGTTTGTTGCGACGAAAACTAACGTACAAACCGAGTATGAGCCGGGTGGTGAGCTGGAATTCTTGATTACCATTGAAAACACCTCTAACAACTACATCAGCGATTTAAGTGTTGTCGATGACATGAGCACGATAGAGGTGGGCTATTACGATGGTACCACTGGGCCTGCTTTTGTTGCTGGAACCACTTCTTTGGTTGTTGAGTCAACCACGGTAGGAACGACGACGGAGCAAATTAGCCCGATTGAGTACAGTGTGGATATTGCACCGCACGGCACAGTTGTGTTCCGCTCAAAAGGCACCGTAGTCGATACCGCGACCGGACACATCATTAATACTGCGCAAGTAGATGGCGGCGATGTTATCAGTCCTCCAGTTCAAACAGTTGCGGCTGTGGTTCAAGCTGAGCTGTTTACCGATGCCCCGTATTACGTGCCGGGAGAGCAGGTTGAGTATCACTTAGTGGTGCAAAACATAGGCCGAGGTATAGCCAAAGATGTCGCGCTTTACACCCAGTTCTCTGAATCCATGGGTGATCATATTGATGGTAATTTTAGTAATGCGTTTGATGAATGGACACTAACGGCAACATCAGAAGGGGCTGAAACTCAACCTGGCACCTTTGATGACGACAAAGACCTGTTCACCTTGGTCGACATATCGCCGGGCGGCAAGATTGATTACACGTTCACATTGACGGTCAACGAAGACATGCTGACTAATATCGATGTGCTTGGATACTACCTCGACTTAACTGGTAGCCCAGCGATGCGCGCTCGTTCTAAAGGCATGTTGGCATCAGAAACCTCGATGCAGGCAGTGGCAGATCAAGTATCTGCTTTGGATTTGCCGCCAGTGGGTGCTGATCTGGTTGTTGAAAAACGTTCTGATAAGCCTGAATACACCGAAGATGACGACAGTGTCACTTATTACTTAGCCGTGACCAACAACGGTCAAGGTAACGCGGCTAATGTTCGTCTAACCGATGAGATCAGTGGACTACAAAACAGCACAGGTAATAAAGTCTTTATCGATTGGACAATTGAAGGTGTGGAAGTCGACGACTCGGGCGCGGTTATTCAGCGTCATTCTTTCCCGTCGAATAAAGACTTAGACACTACCGTTAACCTGAAATCCAACAAACGAAATGCTTACGCGTTTGAGGTCGTGGGTACGCTAGGTAAGGGCTTGGATGACGACATTACCAATACCTTTACGGCGACCGAATCTGACGGTACCGAAACCAGCGACAGTGTAACTACTCATATCAAGAAGATTCCTGATAATTCTGGAGAGTTGGAGCTGACCAAGTCTGCGTTGCAAGATACCGCGCAAGTGGGTGATGCGGTTGAGTACGAGATCATCGTTGAGAACAACAATGAATCTTACTTTAAGAACGTGACTGTGGAAGACCGTTACCCAGGTGGTCTGAAATACATCGTGGATACATCAGAAGTTGTGCTAAGCGGCATTGATGGTGAGTTCGGTACGGAAGACGATCAGGTTATCTCTCAAGATCCATCAGATACGGGCAAGTTAATGTTCACATCGTTGAACTTTGATCCGGGCGAGAAGCTGCGTATTCGTTACTTATTGCGTGTCTCGGTAGGTGCCACTTTTGGTGATTACATCAACACCGCAGTAGCGAAGGTTGATGGCTCGGCTGTTTCTAATGAAGACATCGCCAAAGTGACCATTGAGCCGGACAAGGTGTTCGATACCTCATCGATCATCGGTAAAGTTTTTGAAGATCATAACAAAGATGGATTCCAAGCTGATGCAACCGCGTTTGATGTTGAGCTAACTGCGAACTTAGCAACACAAGGCTACATCGCTGATTCGACGCACATCATTCGTGATGGTCAAGACGTTGCTATTCAAGATGGTGCGATAACCACTGCACTTGAACAAGGTTTGGAGCTTGGTGACCTTTGGGGACATTCAGTGAACCGAACACTGCCAGAAACCAGCAAAGTGGTGATTCAATTTAAAACTCGCACACAGCAAAGCTTTGATTTCTACGTCACAACCGATGCGGGCTCTCGTATCGAGTTCGACGCACAAGGTCAGATTCAGTTTAAGCATGAATCGGACAAGAAAAAGGGACTGAGCGCGGAAAACCTCAACGTAACCAGAAACCTGTATCGCGATGGCGAGGATTACCTGTGGGAAATCGTTATCGAGAACAAAGGTATTTACGAAGATGGTATTCCGGGCGTTAAGTTGATGACGGTTGAGGGAATCGTTATTTACACAGACCAGTACGGTCGTTACCACGTGCCCGACCAATGGGTACTCAATAAGAAAGGTAAGAACTTCCTCGTGAAGTTGGACACTGATTCGCTCTCCACCTCCATGGAAGTGGTGAGCGAAAACCCAAAAGTGTTGCGAATTACCCCGAACAAGCTCACCAAGTTCAACTTTAGCGTTCATCGCAAAGACCAACAAAGTGAACAGAAGTAAGCCATTGGAACCGTAACTGGAAATTGTATGAAAGTATTTAGTAAGTCTCGTTTAGCGACGTGTGTGTTAACGGCCATTCCTGTGATGGCGGTAGCGAAAGACACAGGTAAGCTTGAAAAACTCGGTTCTGAGACGACTGGCATTGAAATCACCAAGCCGAACCAAGACCAAGACAGCTCGCGTATTTACTTAGAGCAAGGCGCTATTTGGGCAAGCCGTGACATCACTCGCTTTGACCCAGTATTAGATGTCAGTGTCAGCGATGAATTAGAAGTCGAACAAGGCACACTGCGTGACAGCGTCGGTTTCACCATTACCACCAACTACGGTTACTACATCAAAAAGTACCAGTTGGAAGTGTACCGAGTGGGTGACTTTGGTCTGTCTGAGCCAATCGCTGTGCTTGAAGGCGATAAACTGGCGAACGACTCTGACATCAATTGGGATGGTCAAACTGATGTTGATTATCAGTTTGAGGTCGGTGAGCAGCTGATGTTCCGCCTAAAAGCGTGGGACAAAGATGGCAACATGGATGTGACCACCGTTGGTGTGACTGACTTAGTTAAGCCGGACTCTGAAGTCGATATCGACCGAAACGATAACGACGATGAACAGAGCAAAGGTAAAAGTTACGGACAGGCAAAGCTGATGCGTCACAACATCCCGACCAATGCGGGTTTAGCGAAGTTCATCGGCACCGGTTTGAAAGGCGTTGATAAAGTCATCATCGGTGAAGATGAATTTGATGTCGAAGATGGCAACTTATACGCAGAGCAGTACTTACCAACAGATTCCTACATTTTCCCAACCAAGGTTGTGTTTGATAACGGTGATGAACGTCGTTACAAGCTTTACGTTCGTATTCCAGATACGTACTACGCACAAACTGGCTTGGCTGATCTTTATGTTGGTAAGAATAATGTGTCTGGTAATAGCGATGCATTAAGTGTCGATGACCAGTACCAAGATGACATCTACAACCAAGGTCGTTTAGCGTACTTTGGTCAGGGTAAATTTGGCGACAAACTTCGTGTAACGACTCACTTTGATACGCGAGAAAGTGAAATCAAAGACATGTTCAAACATCCGTTCGCCTCCGACGATTCGGATGTGTTCGATATCTTTGAAGACGACGATGAGCTTTATTACGGCAACTATGGCGATAGCTCAAATATCGAAAAAGTGGTCAACACCAAGGGCAAGGTTTACCTCAATGTTGAATACGATAAGTCTCAATACTTGTGGGGTAACTACAACACGGGTTTAACAGGCACCGAAAACAACGATTACAACCGCAGCCTCTATGGTTTCAAAGCTGATTATCGTACTCGCGATACTACACAATACGGTGAAGATCGTTTGAACGTGGTCGGTTTTACCGCAGAAGCTGATTCCTTGTATGCACACGATGAGTTCTTGGGTACAGGCGGTTCTCTGTACTTCCTTCGTCATGGTGAAGCGGTACCGGGAAGTGACAAAGTTTACGTAAAAGTAAAAGATGAATCTGGCCTAGTGCAGAATGAAATTCCACTTGAGCCGGGCGTCGACTATGACTTTGACCCGTACCAAGGTCGAATTATTTTGACCAAGCCACTCGACAACATCCTATCCGACAGCTTTGGCAGCGTGATTGAAAACGGCGATGATTACGAAAACTTTCTGGTTGTCGATTATGAGTATGTTCCACAAGGTTCAGATTCATTAGACGCGATGTCTTACGGTGGTCGTGCTAAAGGTTGGATCAACGATTACGTTGGTGTTGGCGTGACGTATGCAACTCAAGAAAAGGACAACCAAGACTACGAGTCTTACGGTACGGACTTAACGTTGCGTGCAACAGAAGGTACCTACATTAAGGCTGAGTTTGCACACAGTGAAGGTACTCAAACTGAGTCGAATTTTGTCTCTGTTGATGGCGGCTTAACCTTTACGCCAATTGGCGACACATTGGAAGACCGCGAGGGCGACAGTGTCCAAATCACAGCTGTCACCAGCCTTTATGATCTTGCTCCAACCATTTTTGGTGCTGTTGGTAATGACCTGAAACTTTGGTATCGAGACAAAGACGCGGGATACAGCTACGCAAGCAGCAGCGATGATTTAGAGCAAGAGGCATACGGTGCTGAACTTCGTTTGCAAGCTACCGATCGCTTGGCGGTTCTCTCTCGCTTCTCGACCAATGAAGAGCGCGATGTCGATGGTAATCTAGAAACAGATACTGAAACGATTGAGATTGAGACTCAAGTCAAAATCACCGAGCACATCAAAGTTTCGGCGGCAGGGCAACAAACTGAAGAGCTTAACCAAAACGACGAACACAGCGATGCGACCTTGGCGGGTGTGCGTTTGGAATACATGTGGGATAGCGACAATAGCGTCTACTTTAAAGGCCAAACCACAGTCTCTCAATCGGATGACTACGACGAGAACGATAGCGCATCGATTGGTGCTGAATTCCAAGTATTGGAAGACTTGTCGTTGGGTGGTGAATACACCGACGGCGACCGTGGCCAAGTTGCCGAAGCGACCGTGACTTACGATGTGTCTGATGACCACTCTACATACGTAACTTATGTAGATGATAACTACGAAGGCCAAAACAACGTGATTGTTGGTCAGCGTGCAGACCTCACCAGCAGTGTCGATTTTTACCAAGAGAACCAGTTTGTTGATGAAAATGATGGTCATGGCCGTATCGACTCGTACGGCTTTGGCTACGATGTGACGGAAGATGTCGAGATGGGGATCGGTTATCAGCTTGGGGAAATTGAAGATGACCAGAGCATCACCACAGAGCGTGAGTCCATCAGCTTCAATGCTTCAATTGACCTAGATGACATCACCCTAAGCCACAAATTTGAATATCGAGTGGATAAGAGTGAAGACGACCCTGACATCGCTCAGCGAGAGTTGCAACAAATCGTGACGACCAACCGTTACACGCATCACTTAACGGAAGAGTACACATTGTTCGGCAAGTACAACTACTCCATCACCGAAAGTGAAACAACGGGCGAAACCATGGCGCAATTCACTGAAGCCACTGGCGGCCTCGCGTATCGTCCGATCTACAACGATCGACTCAACTTACTGAGCCGCTACACCTACATTGCAGATTTCGATCAACTGGATCGCGATGTGGATTATCAAGATGAAACCAGCCAGATCATTGAAGTTGAAGCGATCTATTCAATCGACCAACACTGGGACGTCGGTACTAAGTACGCCCATAAAGACAAACAGCAAGCTTTTGAACGAGCGTCTGGTTCGAATGAGTTGGTCAAAAGCGATATCGACCTATACGGATTAAGTGCTTCTTACCGCGTGATGAAAGAGTGGGATGTGACGGGTGAATACCACTGGAAAACAGACACTCTCAACGATGAGCTAGAACACGGTGCATTAGTTTCGGTGAACAAGCACATCGGCGAGAACTTCAAAATGGGGATTGGTTATAACTTCTCTGCGTTTGATAGTGACTTAACCAATGATGATGACTACGACGCATCTGGTGTGTTCATTAACTTAGTCGGTAAGATCTAAGCCTGCCCAAGTGGGTCGAAAGTTAAGAGTTGAGAATTCAAAGTGACAGTTAAGAGTAAGATGAAAACAATTATTTTCCTAATAAGCGCAGTGATGAGTACTTTGCTGCTTTCCGGCTGTGCAACCGACACCTATGTGAGTCAGGAGAACCGAGACAAGTTTGCTGGCATCGATGTGTCTAAGTTTTTAATAAGCGAGTGTTTGGCGCCAGAGCGTGAGGTGCACATCGCCATCGCAGAGCATTTTGCGTTTGATAAATATCAATTACGCGACCTCGACAAGATCAACTTAGATACCTTTGTTAAAGAGATCAGAGGCTTAAAAGGGCGCATCACGATTGTCGGCCATACTGATTTCAAGGGTTCTCTCGAATATAATGAGCGCCTTTCACAGCGACGCGCTAAATCGGTCGCAGATTATTTGAAAGGGCAACTAGACCCAACGCAATATGACTGGGAAGTAAAACACCTTGGTGAGACTCAACCCCTTCTGCTTGGTAAGACAGATAAAGACCTAGCGGAGAACCGCCGTGCATTTATCGTGTTTGAAGAAGCTCAGAAGTACGAAGAGATGCCTTTCTGTGAGCCACCAAAACCAGAACGTAAAGTTTATATGGCAATGACGCCACACTTCGATTTCGACAAATCAGTGCTTAAGCAAGAAGATCTAACTCAGTTAGATGACTTCACAACTAAGTTGAGTGGCCTGCAAGGTAGCATAATGGTGGCAGGGCACACCGACCAAGCGGGTTCACTTTCTTACAATGAAAAGCTAGCAGAGCGCCGCGCAGAAACGGTGGTTGAATACCTCAAAACCAAACTCGACCCTAAGCAGTTCATCTGGGAAGTGAAGTCATTTGGTAAGTTGCAGCCTGCGATTAATGAACGCTCTGAAAAAGCCGATGCATTAAACCGCCGCGCGTTCATTGTGTTCAAAGAATCTGATATTACCGCCGAACAGCAGGCTCTTGCCGGCAGTGAAAAAGAGGCGGTGAGCAGCGAGAGCGAGTAGAGTTCACCGAAGAATAACGAATAGTTGCCTTTACAATAAAACGCAAAAAGCCCCATACGTTGGGGCTTTTTGTTGCTTGCTCTACGGATTAAGTTGGGTCGAAGAGCTATTCTGATGGCAAATTTTGTTTCAATTCCAGAAGCATTCGGTAGGCACTTTCTCCTGACATCTCATACGGGTTGAACTGGTCTGATGTTGAAAACTGTAAATTAACCAGTTCAGTTAGGCTAGATTGTGGAATGTCACCCATAGACCAATCACCAAACTGCCTACAATCGATTTCTTTGAAATATAAAATCATGACGTTTTTGTGTCGCGTGTCATTCAAGATATGATTGTAAGTATGGTTCACTGTGGTTCTCGAACCTTCAATACATTGCAGGAAATACTTATCATTGTGGCTTAGAAGGCCTGTTAAATGGCTTTGCTTATTGCGGTCGTGTGAAATCTGAAGAATGTCGTTCAAAGCCTGAGAATCGCAACTTTCACAGAGCGTACTGACATAAATTAACCGAGTTAGGAACATAGGCATCATTTCGATTTTTTTTTCAAAGGATATTAATAAATATAAGCCAAGATCATGGAATTGCGAGTTATTGATTTAATTGTCACTCGGTGGCTTTTGGAAGAGAAGAGGGTGGGGATGAAGTAGAAAAGGGCAGGTTGCAAGATACGCTAAAATGACTCGAATGTTGGCCATTCAATTATTTTAGCGACCTGCTTGTGAGCTCGTTAGTTGTTTAGAGTTGAAATCGATTCAACGTTAGAAGAGGAATCAAATCGAACGTTGACCAACACATTTTCACGTTCGAAAGTCACATCATCAAAGTCAGTCGTTGCGATCTTAAATCCATTTCTTGCGAATAAACTCGTCACCGTTGTTCGTTGTTTCTGTTCCATACCGCATGTCAGTAGTTCGTTCATCGTGATCTTCATTAGGTAACCGTGTGCATAGTGTAAGCGTACAGACTCTACATTATGAGATCAATTGCTTAATCGATAAGCTATATTGATATGTTCAATTGAGTGATTCAGGTATTTAACAGCCGGATGGATGGTGGGCAAGGGAGTTATGCGACCTATGACAAGTGGAGCGTTATGTGACCACTGTTCAGCATTCCTTGAACACGAAGTTTGTCGCAAAAATCGCGTTGAAATAAGTGGTTACAAAGCAGGAGGAATTATGCCCGCCGTTTGGTATGTTTGGTCGGTTATTGGAAATATTATCGGCCTATATCTCACTTAACTAAAGTACATCGATTTACGATGAGTAGACTCCTCAATAAGCCTTCTTTTTATTTGAATTTTATATGCTAAGTGGTGTTGTTATAATTGGTATTAATTGCATAGGCTTGATTTTAATATTGGTTTGATTTATAAAACAAGCATTCGTTCATTAACTTCATGATTATATTAGTTTTTACTAACCTTTAAATAACATGGAGAAAGGCGATGAATAAGAACCAAACACGCAACAGGTTAGCGAATTTAGTGCGACTTCGTAGGTCATACAAAGCATCAGACTTTCTGGTGGGTTCTGATGAACTCCGAGTTAAAAAAGATGTGTATAGCTTACGTAAAATCAAACAGTTAGAAATTCGTCAATTGGGTCTTAAAGAAAACGCAATCAATATCGTTTCGTTGGCTTTAGTCCTCTCGGCGGCGACTTGGGCATTTGTTCCTCAGTTCGGTTTACCAATGCTTGCACTGACCTTTATTTTGGCGTTTGTTACATGGCGACGATATGAGTTGCGTGCAGAGTTTAAAGGGGCCGATGAAACTGGCGACCATTGGGTTTCCGTGGCGCGCGGTTGTACTCGAGAAGAGTTCAAAGTATTGAAAAACGTTGAATTGGCTTTACGCGATCAGCTGTCTTAGTGGCTAGATCTGTTAAGGTTAAGGTCTTATAAGCGTTAAGCTCCCATAATCAACAAGGCTCGTCATTGTATGGCGAGCTTTTTATTTTCTGAAAAACACAGGTAGTGCAGGTTACTTTGAGAGGCCAATGCTTATATGTGTAATGGGGGTTGATATGAATCTTAAGTCACGGCGTTTTTGATGCTCTTTGTGGTTTTGAATATAGGGAGAGGGTGGAAATGAATACACGAGTCAGTGAGAGTTCTTTTAAAAGGCTCATCCAGTTAGTTGGTTGTGTTTTGATTATAGTGTTGAGCAATAGTCGACTCTCCAATGCTCAAAGCATCGAGTTTCCTACTTGTGTACAGAGCGAGGTTTTGAATACAGAAATCCACCTTTATGTTGATGAATCGGTGTTAGATGAATATTCCAAAGCATTTATAGCCTCTAAAATAGCGACATGGGAAAGCTATTCGAATCTGGTGTTAAAAAACTCCTGCGTCCCTATGACGAGAAAAGTCACTAAGGTGACTTATACGTCTGAAATCGACAGCCTTTGGTTTCAAGATTTGGGCGCAGCAGAGAGGTTATTAAAACTCTCGATGGAAGAACCGATTCCAGAAACAACAGAAGACGGCGTCCCCATTTTTACTGGGATAGTATTTTCTAATTATAATTTTAGCTTTGAGTCTGATTATTGTGGTATGTCTTCTTCGGTATCCTACTTTTTTTCTTTAGCGATAAACTGCCCTGATTACTTAATGGAGCATGAAATTGGCCATTTAAGTGGTGCTAATCATGACTATAAAACGTTATTGAAAGATTTTGATAGTATAGAAAGTTACATTTCTGGAACGTATCCAAGAGCTCCTCAATATTCCTTCGGTACAATTTGTGCTGACAGAGGCACAGTGATGTCTTATGAGCGAGATGTTATACCTGCATATTCCAGACCGGACATCAGAGTAGATGGCACAAAGTGCGGGGATAGCAAATACCACAATAATGCGAGAGTGCTTAGAGAGTTCGCACAAGCTTATTTAACCCCATGATTGCCTAGTTGGTAGTCTGTTGTTTTATCGAACGTTATAACGCGTTCAATTCAAAGTGTTTGTCCTGTGATCTTTAAATCTAAGACGGGCGTATTTCTTCCAGTTTATAAAGGAAGAGTATGCATGATGCTATCTAAAGAGAATGAATCAAGAATTATCGAAATGGCGTGGGAAGACCGAACGCCATTTGAGGCAATAGAGCACCAATTTGGTTTAAATGAATCACAAGTGATTCGTTTCATGCGTAGCCATCTCAAGCTTGGCAGTTTTAAGCTGTGGCGCTCACGTGTTTCTGGGCGCTCGACCAAGCATGTAAAACTACGCAGTTCGGACGTTTCGAGAGGTTATTGTCCAACTCAGTACAAGCATTGTTAAAAGAGGGGATGCCCAACCAGTATCCCAAATCAACACACAGATATGGGAAATGAAAGGAATGAAACAATTTTTCGCTCTACTTATAGTGCTGCTTAGCTTCGGCATCAGTCATGTTCAAGCGAATGATACGCGACTTAAGCAAGCTTACGAAAATCACCAAAGCGACGTTCAGGTGCGCGGATCGGGTACGGTGTATCGAGTACTTCCTGATGATAATAAAGGCTCTCGACATCAGAAATTCATTTTGCGACTCGATAGCGGACAAACCTTGTTAGTCGCACATAATATTGACTTAGCGCCTCGTGTTCAGGGACTGGCAAAGGGCGATCGAGTTGAATTTTATGGTGAATATGAATGGAACAAGAAAGGTGGCGTAATGCACTGGACGCACAAAGACCCTCGTAATCATCACACTCATGGTTGGTTGAAGCATAACGGGAAAGTATACGAGTAAACACCTCCGAGACTTTTCCTTTCAAGGCTATAAGATAAAAAGGAATTTTGATGTTTAAGCTGGAAACTGACAGGTTGATTCTTCGAGATATGAGTCTCGAAGACGAGTGTGCCTTTGTTGCGATGTCTCAAGACGCTAAGTATCAGCGTTTCTATGATGAAAGTGATTGTGAACCTAACAAATATCGAGAGCTAACCCAGTTGTTTGTTGCACAGGCTTTGGAAGTACCACGCCAGTCCTATCAGCTAGCGGTTGAAAGCAAAGATTCGGGGAAGTTTATTGGAACCGTTTGTTTACGTCTTGAACGCGATAAACAAGCTTCAATGGGCTGTGCTTTCTCAAGGGAAATTCAGGGAAAAGGGCTTTCTATAGAAGCTTCTGAAGCCCTCGCTGATTTTGGTTTCTCAGAGTTAGGCATACACCGTATCTACGCTGAAACCATCAGCAAGAACTTGGCTGCGATTAAATTATGTAAGTCACTAGGAATGAAACAAGAAGCGTGTTTTAAAGATCATCGATTCTTCAAAGGTCAATGGTGGGATACAGTTGTGTTGGCGGTTCTACGTTCTGATTGGAAAAAGGCTTAGTGATGGAAAGTGGTATGCAGAAGCTAGATAGAGGGCTCGATAGAGAAGGGTTCATTCAAAATCTTTATTCGCCAAAGAACATTGCGCCTGAATTTCAAGACGTGGTGTCAGCAGTCGTTGCTAAGAGAACTTCCAAGTCAAGTTGATGGTATCTACTTGTATGGAAGCGTGCCTAGAGGAACGGCCATTGTTGGTCGCTCTGATTTGGATGTTTCTATCGTACTCGCTACGCCTGTTGGTCAGAGAGAAAAGGAAGTATTTAACCTACTTTCCGACACCATACCCCAAACCTATCCGCAAGTGACCAAGCTTGATATCGATCCTGGCTTCCTGCGGGATGTTCTGCAACCCAACGAAGAATTCCATTGGCAGTTTTGGCTCAAGCATTGTTGCTGTTGTATTTGGGGGAATGATCTATCTATAAAGTTTCCACGATATAAGCCCAGCAATGAAATAGCCCAAGCTCTTAATGGCGATTTATCGACTTTTCTTAAGCAAATGCCCTCGAGTTTCAAAACAATGACTGATGCGGATATCGTTAAGGTAATTGGTAAAAAGTTAGTGCGAGCGGCGTATTATTTTGTGGCTGAGCAAGACGGCAGTTGGTACACCAATCTGAGCCAGTGCGCTGCAGTCGCCAAGCGCTATTACTCCAATCAAAGCGACGATATTGAGCTAGCTCATCAATACGCTCTCGGAAATTTGATATCTAAAACAGAAGCTTTTGAATTGTATGAAAGGCTGAGTAAAAAGCTTGTTGTAAATTAAGCATTAACACAAGCTAGAACAACAAACTTAACTACTTTTGTAACGGCTTTAGGAAAATTAGATGGATGTCCACGAGTGTGTTTCTTTTATCATGCTGAAGGAATCGCAGGTATTACTAGAAACGCGTAGTGAGTCTAGGGAGACCGATCCCGGTTTAATCACTATACCTGGCGGCCATATTGAACACGGTGAAAACCAGGTTCAGGCGCTGTTTCGTGAACTTGATGAAGAGCTTAATGTTGTTCCGATTGATTACCAATACTTGTGTTCGCTTTACCATCCTACGAAGGAACTTCAGTTGATTCATTATTTTATCGTGAGTGACTGGAAAGGAGATATCACCGCTCAAGAGACTGATGATGTTAAGTGGTATTCACTAGGTTCAGCTCCTGTTGGTATAGCAGCCGATGGTATTGCTTTGAAAGAAGTAGAGCGCGTGGGTAGGTATCTTTAGTTTGGATTCGATAAGATGCTTTGGACGTTTTTTGAGGGCTCAAAAACGGTGAAACCCCGATGTTGGTAGCATCGGGGTTTCGAATTTCTAGATTTCTCGACTGGTAAGATCGATTATCTTTTCTATGCAGAAGGCTGGATTAATCCAATCTTATTCCTTGGTAGGGAATTAGATGCGGATGAAGTCCATGTGCTCAACTTTTGGCTTGAACGCGTGACGTTGAACGTCTTGTGGCTTAACCTTAACTTCTGCGCCGTCAATCAGTAGAGTGATTGCTTCGTAGAATTCAGGCTTGTCCATTTGGTTGATCACGTCAGCGTGAACAAGTTCGATAGCTACAGCTTCAGCTTCGCCACCGTAGATTACAGCTGGGAATTTACCAGCGTGACGTAGGCGGCGGCTCGCACCTTTACCTAGTTCAGTACGTACTACTGCTTCAAATTTCATAGTTTTACTCTCAAATTAGTAAAAATTAACTTCACACCTCAATGCGACCTTGAGTGTGTGGTAATGCTTAAACATAAAAGTTCATGCTTAAGCGAGCGCGGATACTAACATCACATTCCAATATGAGCAAGTCAGAAGCCCATCTCAAAGTGAATTTCCTTCGATAATGGGTTCGTTTGGAGATAAAACGTTCGCTAACGCTTGTTTAGCGTATTTTACTCCCTTTTACATCGCAATCCTTATCTATTTATATCACTGCTAAATCATCAAGTTAATGAACGGAAAATGAATGTTTGCCTAAGACTTGGTTAAGTCTTAGTTCGTTAATCTTAGTGTTAATTAAACAGCAGAATGAATAGGTGAAAATATGAAACCGGTAAGCATTGTCGTAATTACGCTAAACGAAGAGAAACGCATTAGCCGCTTAATGGAAGAGTTGAGCGTGCAAACCCACCAAGAGTTTGAAGTGATTGTTGTCGACTCGAACAGTGAAGATAACACCAGAGAAGTGGCGCAAGCTTATGAAAACGCGTTGCCAAAATTAACGGTGCATCACATGGAAAACCGTGGTGTGAGCCTTGGCCGAAACACCGGGGCTGCTTTGGCGCAATACAACCGAATCCTTTTCTTAGATGCTGACGTGAGCTTGCCTCGAAACTTCCTTGCGAAAGCGCTTTATGAACTAGAAGAGAAGAAGCTTGAAGTGGCGGGTGTGTACATGAGCTCGAAAGGTTTGCCGCTTGTACACAAGTTTGGTTACGGGCTATTTAACGCAGGCTTGTTTACTACTCAGTTCTTTTTCCCGACGGCGATTGGCGCATGTATTTTCTCGACTAAACGGGCGCATGATGAGATCGGCGGTTTTGATGAAGAGATCGTCCTGTGTGAAGATTGTGACTACGTAAAACGTGCGAGCAAAACATGGCGATTTAGATTCCTAAATATGACTTTTGGTTTTGACCCACGTCGCTTAGACCAAGATGGCGTTGTGAAGACAGGCTCTACTTATCTTAAAGCCAATGTAAGACGCTTCTTTAAAGGAGAAATGCGTAATAACGAGATGAACTACAAGTTTGGTCACTACAAAGAACAGTAAGCGTTGAGGTTGTTATGTTTGATGGACTAGGGTTGTTTCTGGGAGCATTGGGTGATGCTCTCATTGGCCCAAACCTATTTGTACCGGGAGAGCCGTTCTTTATCGCAGCGGGCTTTCAACTGTATTCAGGTGCATGGATGGCGTTGGTTTTGGTGATGCTAGGTGGTTTGCTTGGTGATCAACTCAGTTATTTCATTGGTTATAAATACGGTGTTAAGGTGCAACGAAGGCTCATTAAGTTTCGCCCTAAAACCAAAAGATTAATTGCGCGCTGCCGCTATCTGGTTGCTCGCAAAGGCACATACATCATTCTTTTTGCTCGTTTATTAGGGCCTATCGCTTGGGTTGTGCCATTTATAGCTGGCTCGCATCGTGTACCGTGGCGTAATTTTAGTGTGTTGGCGTTTATCGGTTTGGCCCTTGGTGGAGGGCAGTTCATTGCTTGGGGCATGTTACTGGCGCACGGCGTTGAAAACTTCCCGTGGCTTAATAGCCTTAAGATATTTATCTCGGAGCATAATAGCTTGATCGTTGGTGTGTTCGCGGTATTAGTCTTCACCATTATCGGTTACCGAATGAAGTGGCGATGCTTAGTACTTAAGTCTAGTGCGCTGTTGTTGGCGTGGGTATTGTTTGCGAACTACGCTCACTTTTTCTGGAAAGCGGATGACTTTCAGAATCAACCAGAGACGGCTCAAATAAACAAAGTCGACTGGAACTCGGTTACCTATAAAGCGTTCCCCGGTAAATCTTCGTTCTACTCGGCGCAAGCGATCAACGTAATTTATGTTGGAGCAACCCCAAGAGACTTAATGAAGCAATTAGGCTGGATAGAGAATCAAACCTTCTCTCGAAATGAGATTGAATGGGTTGGTTATCTCGCATTGCTTAGAGAAAAAACGCCGCCAGTGTCTGATTTATATTGGCGAGACAAGCCGCAAGATATGGCTTTTCAATTGCCGGGTAACCTGATGAAGCGCAGCCATATTCGTTGGTGGCGTGCAGGTGTTGATATTAAAACTAACCAGCCTCAGTGGTTAGGCGCAATTAGCTATGATGATGGCCTTAAAGTCACGCCTTACTCAGGCATTGTGACCGTGCTTCATAACATTGACCCTAATGTTGATGAAGAGCGAGATCGGCTTGCTAATCAGATACGAACGTTACTACCAGACATCGAGTTAGACAAGTACCCATTAGCAACGGTGGAAGTGATCAATGACGATCATGACTATTACACTGATGGCCGGGTATTAACGATTGGAGCAACGACCCTTAGTGATAATTCACAAACTTTGGATGTTGCTGTGAACGATATATAGAGTTGTATATAAGGTCGATAGAATTAAGCCCTAGCATTACGTTAGGGCTTATTGGTTCAGCCTTTACTTACTTTAAGCACCAGAGAAGCTTTTAAGCCGCCCATTGAGCTCTTGCTGAGCGTTAGGCTGCCTCGGTAACTGTGTGCCATTTCATTTACGATATTAAGCCCTAAGCCTGTTCCTGGTGTGGTTTCATCAAGTCGGACGCCACGTTTGGTCACTTGCTCAAGCTTCTCTTCAGGAATGCCTTGGCCATCATCTTCAATCACCAACTCTATGTTGCCATCGTCGAGTTCATTTGCATGGACGCGAATAATGCTGCCCGCCCACTTGTAACTGTTCTCGAGTAGGTTGCCGACCATTTCATCAAGGTCGGTTTTTTCTACTGCCACTTCAATCTCAGAGTCTAGCTCGTTAATCATGGTGACTTGATTGGCAGCGTAGACTTTATCAAACGCCATTGAGATAGCTTCGACACGCTCACAAGGTGAAGACTTCACCGAAAGAATGTTCATTGCACCTGCCATACGAGCGCGGCCAAGGTGATAATCAATTTGGCTTTGAATCTGATGAATGGGCTGTTGCAGCAGTGCCTTGTCATCCTCTGGAAGTCGCTCTATCTCATTTTTTAGAACTGAAAGCGGTGTTTTCAACGCATGAGATAAGTTACCCGCGTGGTTACGAGCTCGTTCTAATAACTCTTGATAGTGAAAGAGCAGGGCATTGAGGTCAGAGACTAATGGAGAAACCTCTTTCGGGTAGTTATCGCTTAACCCTTGTTGCTCGCCGTTTCTTAGCATTACCAGTTCGCGTTGCATCTTGCTGAGCGGTAATAACGACCAACTGACTTGAATACCGATCAACATCAGCACGCCAACAAACAGCAACATTAGGATCAACCAGACTTGACCAGTAAGCTCTGTCAGTGTGGATTCTAATGGATCTTCATCAATACCAATGGTGATCGTGACAGGGTCGCTCAGTTCAGGCAGGTAGATATCTTGCTCGATGTAAATCAGCTTTTCTTTCTCTGGCCCTTTGACTGATGTGTGAATCGGTGAACGCTTGATGGTGAGGTCTTTATCCCATAGCGAGCGAGATCGAATGATCTGCTCTTGGGTAGCGGCGCGCCAATAAATACCACTGTAGGGCTGGTTGAACCTAGGATCAGACAGACGCTCTGCCATGATCAGGTTACCACTGTCATTGGTTTCGATATTGGCGGTTAACTCATCCATGGTTAAGCCAAGCTGCTGCTTCATGTCATCGACGAGGTAGTCGTTAACCAGTTTCGGAATCCCGACACCAGCCGCTAATATCATCGCACCTAGCCAAAAAGCCGCAGCAAGGAGCAAGCGGCTTTTTAAACTGATGTTTTTAAGTGTTCGTTTCTTTAGATTCATGCATTTCCAACCTGCCTTTGCTCATCGTAACTTATCGTATTGCGATGATCAGAACAGGCTGTCCACTTAATTAATGGTTGCTCTTGGCGTGATTGACGACTGAGCTATTCAGCATTCAGTTGGTAGCCAAGGCCACGAACGGTTTTGATGATCTTTGGTGCGATTTTCTTACGAATACGACCGATGAACACTTCAACCGTGTTTGAGTCTCGGTCGAAGTCTTGCTTGTAGATATGCTCAACCAACTCAGTGCGCGAGATAACCTTGTTTTGGTTATGCATGAAGTACGCGACAACTTTATATTCCAGCGCCGTGAGGCTAACTGCTTGACCTTGCCACAACACTTTAGAACTGCGTGTGTCTAGGCTTAGATCACCGATTTGAAGTATCGGAGCAGCACTGCCTGATGCTCGGCGCAGTTGAGCTCGGATACGGGCAATCAGCTCGACCATCTCAAATGGCTTAGTTAGGTAGTCATCAGCACCGGCGTTCAAGCCCTCAACACGTTGAGTTAGCGTGTCACGAGCACTTAAGATAATCACTGGCGTGTTGATGTTTTCGTCTCGAATGCCTTTTAATACCGTTAGGCCGTCAAGCTTAGGTAAACCTAAATCGAGGACAATCGCGTCCCATTCTTCTGACGTTGCACGGTAGAGTGCGTCGATACCATCTTGAGAGAGATCTGGAACCCAGTCGGCCCCCTCAAGTGTTTCAATAATTTGTTGGCCCAAACGAGGCTCATCTTCAACGACTAAAATTTTCATAATTGTTCTTCTAATTTCTTCTAATGACTGTTCGTCGTGCTTAGCTCTTCGTCGTACGTAACTAGTCGCCGTGTTTAATTGCGTCTTTAAAGTTGCGGCCTTTGATCATAAGCATTTCTAACGTCTCAGCGTTGTATTCGACTTTGATGATGTTGTTTTGGTAATTGATTTTTAGTTCATACACCCAAATGTCGTCATCTTCTTCTAGTTCTACTTTAATGATTCTGCCATGAAGATCGTTTTCAACCGCCGCATACATTTCTGAGAAAGGGCGAATGTAGCCTTCTCGTACGGCTTCATAGACTTCGTCTTGATCTTCTTCAAATTCGATGCTGGTTCCTGCTTTATGAACGTCCTGCACTAATTCATGACCATTATGATGTGAGTCAGCCCATGCGCCAGCAGAAACAAATAAGCCTAAGCTTATAGAAAACAAAGAAATCATAGCTTTACTAAACATAGCGAATCCTAGAGAAGGTTGATAGCGTTCAGTATAAAAAAGTAATTCTGAACAGAAAGTGAACCTGATTAATAATGAGAATTTGATACCGAAAAACTTAACGCTTAAATGGCGCAGGCTTTAATACATAAGATTAATTGCCGAGTGTTAAGAACGTAAGACTTACTTTTATTCTTAACCTTAACGCTGCTGTAGTTCGTCTTCGAATATCTTGTCTCTCATTTTCCAAAAGCGTCCGACTTTACGGGCAATCACGAATTGAGGTGGGCGGAATCTATGTTGGTGAGCAACCACTTTCGTCGGTGAGGCTTCTTCGAAAGGGCGATGTCTGTCTGCAAGGTGAGGGCGAACAAACTGGTCTTTGAAGTTCTGCTTCTGCTTTTTGCTGGTTAATGACCAAAACTCATGCACTTGCGCTTGGTTTTCTCCGCGATAGGTGACCTTAAGTTGTGATTTACCTTTCTCGTCTTTAAGCACGTTGAGGTCCATTTCCAAGCATTCAAATACCAAGGCATCTTTTAGGTTCAGTGCTTCTTTTAGCTTTTTGTCTGGGTCGACTAAGGTTGCATCGCACTCATGACAAATGCGCGCAGCAATGTCATTATCAGCACCACATTCACCGCAATATTTCGCTCGGAAGCGATAATTACAGTGCTCGCGCTCGCCCGTGTCTTCATCGGTAAAGTAGCCTTGGCATTTGCGCCCAAAGTGCTCAAGCAAGAAGCCATTGCTGTCTAGCTTGCCCCAAAAGTTATTATTGAAGCCGCACGCAGGGCAAGGGATGGTGATGATTTCACTGTCTGAATCGGGTTTAGGGTCGCCAACCTCAGGTTGGTAGAGGTCGTAACTGTTGCCCGCATAGTCGAGCACCA
Source organism: Vibrio sp. 10N.261.51.A4 (assembly GCF_041471945.1). Lineage (NCBI taxonomy): Bacteria > Pseudomonadati > Pseudomonadota > Gammaproteobacteria > Vibrionales > Vibrionaceae > Vibrio > Vibrio sp. 10N.261.51.A4. Next base: position 18,670 of record NZ_JBFRPJ010000012.1, on the reverse strand, counting down.
AACACTCTTTTTTACCCGGAGATAGGCGTAAGCCACGGCCAACGATTTGTTGATACAAACTGATGGATTCTGTCGGGCGCAAAATCGCGATTAAATCGACGTGTGGCGCATCAAAACCTGTGGTTAATACCGATACGTTAACCAAAAACTTGATTTTACGTTCTTTGAAGTCGCTGATAATTTGGTCACGTTCGAGAGTTGGTGTATCACCAATCACAATTGAAGCTTCACCTTCTGGCAATAAGCCGAGGATCTCTTGCGCGTGTCGAACGGTCGCAGCGAATACCATGATGCCTAGTTTATCTTGGGCTAGGTGAATAATCTGATCGACAATCTGTGGGGTCGCTCGTTTCGATTGCTCGATCACCATGTCGAGTTCTGCTTCTTTGTAGCGACCAGTGCTCGCGGGCTTTAACTGCGAAAAGTCATAGCTCAACACGGGTGCATCAATCATGCGTGCAGGAGTTAAGAAACCTTCATCGAGCAGGTAACGAATCGGCAGCTCAAAGATACAGTCGCGGAAGAAACGTGGCTCATCTGAACGCACTTGACCGCGAGTGTGGTATTGATAAATCCAACCCATCCCAAGACGATATGGGGTCGCTGTTAATCCAAGCACCTTGATGCCCGAATTATTCTCGTGTAAGTGAGTGATGACTTTCTGATAACTACTGGTCTTTTCATCGGGAACACGGTGGCATTCGTCGATAACCAACAGCGAAAATTGGTTAGAGAATGAATCGAGATTTCGCACCACAGATTGCACCGAAGCAAACACGACTTGTTGGTCGGTCTCTTTGCGTCCTAAACCCGCAGAGAAAATCGAGCCTTTCAGCCCGTAACCTTCATACTTTTCATGGTTCTGTTCAACCAACTCTTTTACGTGAGCAAGCACCAACACTCGACCTTTCGCAAGCCTTGCTAACTCTGCAATCACAAGGCTTTTTCCTGCACCTGTCGGAAGCACGAGCACTGCCGGAGTTTGGTGTTTTCTGAAGTAATGAATCACTGATTTTACAGAATCAGCTTGGTACGGGCGGAGTGTATACATATCGCGTCTTGTAAGAAGGAAAACAAATAGTGTGAAATAGCTCAACTAATTGAGCAAAGGTGACTATAATACCCGACTTAGATTAGTTGAGGTATTCATGCGTTTAGATAAATTTCTGTGCGATGCATTAGGCGTCACTCGAAGAGAAGCAACACACTTATTAAAATCCAAGGCAGTGACAGTAAATGATGTCATTCAAAAAAGCGGCTCACTCAAGGTAACTGAAGAGTGCGTTGTGGAATGGCAAGGCAATGAACTGAATGTTCACGGCCCACGTTACATCATGCTTTATAAGCCAGAAGGCTTTGTTTGTTCGCATGAAGATGGCGCAAATCGTATCGCGTTTGAATTACTTGATGAAATCAAAATGGACAAGCTGCACTTTGCTGGTCGTCTAGATATTGATACAACAGGTCTTGTATTGATTACCGACGATGGTAAGTGGTCTCACCGTATCACTTCGCCAAAGCACAAGTGCGAGAAGACGTACCGTGTGTGGTTGGTTGAACCTGTTGAAGACGATTACGTTGAAAAATTCAAAGAGGGCATCCAGCTTAAGAGCGAAGATGGCCTAACACTTCCTGCACACCTAGAAGTTCGTGCAGAGCGTGAAGTGCTGCTAACGATTCACGAAGGCAAATACCACCAAGTTAAACGTATGTTTGCTGCTCTTGGTAACAAGGTAGAAGCACTACACCGTGAACGTATTGGCGAAATTGAGATGGACGAATCTTTAGAGTTAGGTGAATACCGTTACCTAACGCAAGAAGAAGTCGATTCAATCTGGAAGTAGTCCTTAGCTAGAAGTTGCTCTTAACAAGAAATTGTTCTTCACAAGAGACCACTTTTGCTGGACATAGCCCTTTCGTTGTAAAGCCGACCATGGATAGCGTCGGCTGATGATGTTGACTGGTACTAGGAAAGTCTCAGCCAATCTTTGAGTCGCGTACTCACGCTAGTCCCTAGCTCTATCAGTTGAACATTCGGAGAACCATGCAAACATCGACCTCACAGAGCCAAAGCTCCCAACTAGAAACACCTCAATTAGGCTTAGTGCTGTTTTTGATTCTAGGTGCGATTGGTGCACTTACTCCGCTAGCCATTGATATGTATCTGCCAGCGATGCCGACCATTGCTAAAGATCTTGGTGTGACGGCGGGTGAGGTACAAATCACGCTAACAGCCTATACCGCAGGTTTCGCGCTGGGGCAGTTGCTGCATGGCCCGTTGGCGGATAGCTATGGTCGCAAGCCTGTACTGCTTATTGGTGTGTTCTTGTTTGCTATCGCTTCTATGGTGAGTGCGACAACTCATGGCATTGAAGCGCTGACTTACATCCGTACCGCTCAAGGTTTTGCTGGTGCTGCGGCGGCCGTTATCATCCAAGCGGTGGTAAGAGATATGTTCGATCGTGAAGATTTCGCAAGAACCATGTCTTTCGTTACTTTGGTGATGACAGTTGCGCCATTGGTTGCTCCGATGATTGGCGGTTACTTAGCGTTGTGGTTCGGTTGGCGTTCAATTTTCTGGGTTCTGGCTATTTTTGCGGTGATCGTGATTCTGGCGGTATCGATGAAGATCCCAGAAACGCTTCCTGCAGAAAACCGACAACCATTGCGCTTTAAAACCACGATTCGTAATTACGCCCGTTTATGTAAAAACCCGACCGCTATGGGCTTGATTTTCTCGGGTGCATTCTCGTTCTCTGGGATGTTTGCATTCTTAACTGCAGGCTCTTTTGTCTACATTGATGTCTATGGCGTACGTCCTGACCTGTTTGGTTACCTATTTGGTCTGAACATTGTTGCGATGATTCTGATGACGACAATCAATGGTCGAATCGTTAAGAAGGTCGGTTCTCATACAATGTTGAGGGCAGCGTTGGTCATCCAATTACTGGCTGGCGTAGGTTTACTTGTCGGTTGGGCGCTGGATCTCGGGCTTTGGGGAATCGTGCCGTTTGTGATGCTATTTATTGGCACCATCTCTACTATCGGCAGTAACTCTATGGGGCTATTGCTCAGTGGTTATCCAAACATGGCAGGCACGGCTTCATCGCTTGCGGGAACATTAAGATTTGGTACTGGTTCTGTCGTTGGGGCTATCGTTGCGATGCTGCCAAGTGACAGTGCTGGGTCTATGGCTATGGTAATGGCTGCATGTGCAGTAATGTCAGCATTACTATATTGGACATTAGGAAAGAAGGCATAATGTCAAAATACTATATTGAAATTCAGAAGTTAGTGAATGATGCGCTAGGCGAGCTATATGCTCTACATAAGTCTGGCAAGGCCATTGACGCACCTATCGCGAACAACCTTTATTTGGTTCGTTGGGTAACAAAGGCAATTAAATCCCAAGCTTATGATCGCGTGATTGTGCCTGACTTAGTTCGCTGGCAGAAACAGGGTCGCTCAAAAGGCAACAACTCTGATTTAACTTTTACCTTTAAACGTATTTCTGCGTTTTACGGACGTTTTTTCCCTGAAGGCGAAGAGCCTAAAACGCTAAAAGACAGTGATGTTGAAGCGTTCATGGACAAAATGTACGAGATGGGTTGGAGCGTATCGAGTGAAGACGAGCTAACGACTGGCGGCAAGATTCAATTCTTCACCGATGGCGAGCACTCTTTTGCTTTATGCGGTAAACAGTGTGACGACTCTTTCGACGGGGAGTTGATGGTTAAGCCAATGAACTGGTTTGTTCGTGGCAACCATGCTGAGTTCATCCAAGCGGCGATGGAAGCGGGCTTCATGCTTCACAAAGTAACGGACTATAAGTCTGCGGTGAAGTATCACGGTGAATACATCGTTTACCCTGCTAACCAAGGCAACCAACTGGCTGAGATCCCAATTAGCGTTATCGGCTAATAGCGGATTCGAGATGAGAGATACGAAGAGCGGAATTATCCGCTCTTTTTTGTCTCTCATAGCGCGTGTCGCTAATTTGCTGTTAAGTCTTTTCGCATCCCGTTACCCGAATCTCGCATCTGCTTTTAATCCTGTTCTTTAGCTTGCTTCTCAATTGCCTTCACCATGCCTTTAAAAATAAACAGGTGGGCTGGCATCATAGCAAACCAATACAGTAACCCTAGAAAGCCTTTAGGGTGCCACCACGCTGAAATGTTCAGCTCGCGAGAGTCACCGTGGTCAGAGACGGTAATCTCGAGTCGCCCTAAACCGGGGCCTTTCATACCGAAAAGCAGGGATAAAAACTGATTCTCTTCACAGCGAATGACCTTCCATGAATCGATTTTGTCACCGACTTTTAGGTTGGGCCCTTCTGGCATTTGTCGAACCGGTACACCGCCACCGAAAAGAACATCCAACCATTCGCGTGTGCGCCATAAAGTGTTAGCAAAGAAGTAACCTTGCTTCGGGCTTCCGATTTGCTGAGCAACATGCCAAAGCGATTCCAATGAAGCGCTTGAGGTGATACTTGCGCCTGTTTTCTTCGGGTAATAGCCATACCCAGCTTGCCAGCGTTTGAATGCGGTTTTATCAAAGCCCCATACATTGCTTTTGACAAAGTTTCCTTCAGCGTGAATGGCTTGTTCAACCATATTTTCGAACGAGATAAGCTTCTGAGGGTACTTTTCTCTAATGATGGTCGAACTGGCGATGAAGTCGTGCTTTAAGCCTGCAAGTAGTGCTCTACCTATGTTAGACGGTACAGAAGTCACCACGCCTAACCAATATGAAGCAATCTTTGGTGTCAGTAGCGATGTCGCCCATAGCCTGAGTGGACGATCGGCAGTTTTGGCAATATGAGCAAATTGGTTTCGGTAAGAGACAATATCCGGCCCGCCAACCTCAAAGGTTTGGCTTTCGCTAGGCGTGTCTTGTGCGAGTTTTAGTAAATAGTGGTTCAGGTTCTGCAAAGCAATCGGGTTGGCTTTAGAGTCAACCCATTTTGGCGCAATCATAATCGGCAAGTTGTACACGAAATCTCGCATGATCTCGAATGCCGCAGATCCTGGGCCAATGATCACGCCAGCTTGAAGTTCGGTAACGGGTACAGGCCCTTTACGAAGCAATTCGCCGGTTTTCTTTCTCGCTTGAAGGTGCTCTGAATCACCAGTCTGAGGCTGTAAAGAACTCAGGTAGATGACGTGTTGATTCTTTGGCCCAAGAGCAGAAACAAAGTTACGGGCTAAGTTCAGCTCATAATCGATAAAGTCGTGGCCTTCCGCCATGCCATGGACGAGAAAGAAGATAAGATCAAAGTCGGGGACTAAGGCTTGTGTCGCAGCTTGATCGGCCAGATCAAGATACTCAAGCAATAAGCTTTCGTGAGGCTCGGTCCGTGCCTTTAAATAGTCGATATGCCTTGCTGCTGCCGTAACTTGATAGCCTTGCTCAAGCAGGAGAGGGAGGAGTTGCGAACCAACATATCCAGAAGCCCCTAAAACCAGTACTTTCTTCATTGTTACTCCATTTATATCTGTGGTTAAAAACCGAACATTGATATAATAGCGCGATATTTATCTTTATTCATCAATACGTTCCGTTTAGGTATCTCTCTATGTTGCTCTCTTCAATTATTCATCACACACGAGGTGATTTTGTTCGCAGGCTTATTGCGATTGCACTGCCCATCACCTTGCAGAGCATTATGTTTTCAAGCCGAGGCTTGGTGGATGTATTGATGTTGGGTCAACTTGGCGAAGCAGACATCGCAGCTGTGGGTGTGGCGAGCCGAGCGATGTTCGTGACGACCATTATGCTGGTGGGTGTTACCACGGGTGGCGCGTTGTTGACGGCACAATACTGGGGAGCGGGGGACAAACAAGGCGTGAGAGAAAGTACCGCTCTGACCTGGTTGGTTTCGACGTTGTTTGCCTTACTGACTATTGTTTTCTTTGTCTCTTTCCCAGCACAAATCATGGGCGTGACGACCGACTCTCAAGAGGTCATCAACTTAGGCGTTGAATACATCGTAATTACGTCATTTAGCATGCTAGCGGTATCGTGTGTCAGCAGTATGGCTGTGGGTTTGAGAGCGATGCACAAACCCGGGCTAAGTACATTTTTCAGCGGTATCGGCATCCTGTCTAACGTGTTCTTAAACTGGGTGCTGATCTTCGGTAACTTAGGCTTTCCTGCGCTTGGAATCAAAGGTGCGGCGATTGCGACGGTACTGAGTGGCGCGATTGAAGTCGCGACTTTGTTTGGTTATCTCTATTTCTCTAAGCATTTATTAGCATTTAAGTTTTGCGATATTAAAGCGGCAGCTTCGATTGATAAGGTGGTTCGCTTCTTGAAGCTGTCTCTGCCGACCACGTTTAACTTCTTAGCATGGGCGGGTGGTTTGTTTGCTTACCACGCGATCATGGGGCAATCGGGCGTTCAAGGTCTGGCTGCGCTATCGGTCATGACGCCGGTTGAATCTATCTCATTGAGTTTATTGATTGGCCTTTCGAATGCGGCAGCTGTTTTGGTGGGTAATCAACTTGGTGCGAAAAACAATGAAGCGGTTTACTATCAAGCGCTTGGCTTAACAATTTTGTGTTTCTTAACTAGTATTGTTGTAGCCGTTTTTCTCTATTTCGTTCAAACGCCAATACTTAATGCCTTTAGCGCACTGACGGAAGAAACCAGAGCCCTCTCAGAGAAGTTCATTCTGATCCTCTGTGTGGGTATTGTCATTCGCTCGGTGCCATTGACTGTGATCGTTGGGGTGTTGAGAGCGGGTGGTGATGTGAAGTTCTGCCTCTATCAAGATTTGATTGCTCAGTGGGTGATCGGTATCCCATTGGCAGCCATCGCGGCTATCTATTTTAAGTTTCCACCTGAGTGGGTATATCTGCTTTTCCTAACGGAAGAAGTCCTCAAGTGGGGCGGGTCGCTCTATCGCATGAAAACAAGAAAATGGATTAAAAACTTGATAGGAAGTTGAAGTAGGGCGCACCAATCGCATCACTTTATCGTTGGCGTGTGATCTATCTTTCAAAATACTTCCTCATAACAGGGAATTAGTGTAGATTCTCCTTCCAAATTCTAACTAATGCGAGCTGTTTAATGTTAAAGCTGTCAGACCTATGTAAAGGCTATGTCGATGGGGGGGAGTTTCACCCTGTTTTGCAAGGTGCTGAATTAACATTAAACCAAGGTGACCAGCTGGCATTAATGGGAGAAAGCGGTTCAGGTAAAAGTACTTTACTGAATCTTATCGCGGGCTTAGACCTAGCGGACTCAGGTGAAATCGCTTTTCCTCACTTCAATATGCACGACTCAACCGAGCGTGACCGCACCGCTTACCGCAGAAACAACATTGGCCATATTTTTCAGCAATTCAACTTACTGCCAACGTTAAATATTGCCGATAACATCCGTTTTTGCCGCCAGTTAAAAGGCTTACCTGAAGACAAAGGTCTCTGGAGACAGATTCTCTCTGCTTTAGATCTTATGCCTTTACTTGGCCGTTACCCTGAAGAAGCGTCTGGTGGCCAACAACAACGTGCGGCCATTGCGCGTGCGCTGTATATGGAACCAAAAATATTGCTGGCCGATGAGCCGACCGGTAGTTTAGATGAGCGTAATGCAGAAGCGGTAATGCGTTTGCTGACCTCTTTGGCTCGTCAATTAGAATGTACGTTGCTGTTGGTAACACACAGTGAAAAAGTAGCTCTGCATATGGATGGTAGGATCCGTCTACAAGGAGGACAACTGCATGTTATGGCCCGTAGTTAAGGCACTACTCGGTCACTATCGACGTTACCCACTGCAGATTATTTTGGTATGGCTTGGTTTAACCCTCGGCGTATCACTTTTGGTTGGTGTTACTGCTATCAACCAACACGCCAAGCAAAGCTATGCACATGGCGAAAAGCTCTTTTCGAATCCTCTTCCTTACCGCATTCGACCAAAACACAACGCCAATAAAATCCCGCAAGGCTTTTATATCCAACTTCGCCGTGAAGGTTTTCAACAGTGTTCTCCTCTTGATCACCATCGTATCACTGATGAAAATGGCGCAAACTTCATGGTTGTCGGTATAGATCCTGTTTCTATGCTTCAGCTACAACCTGGTATAGCGTTAAAAGATCTCACCGCTTTGAACCTCATGAAGCCACCATATCCAATCCTTGTCAGTGATGATCTTGCTGAACACATGGAATGGCACAACGGTGATTACATCCCTTTGATGGATGGTTCTGAACTTGGTCCTGTGGTTGTTGATCAAAATAATATGATTAATGGTACAAGGTTGATTGCGGATATCTCCTTGCTCCGAATGCTTAAACGCAGTGCTGGGCTTTCAGTGATTGCTTGTTCAGACATGCCCACTGAGAAGTTTGAACGTCTTAAAAATATGTTACCTAATGGTTTGACGATCTCTCGTAGCTCTAAGGCAGAGCTTGAGTCGCTGACCAGTGCGTTCCACTTAAACCTAAAAGCGATGGGTATGCTGTCGTTTGTGGTTGGTTTATTTATTTTCTATCAAGCGATGTCGTTGTCATTTATTCAGCGCCAACCGTTAGTCGGAATCTTAAGACAAACAGGTGTATCGGGCTGGCAATTGGCTAAAGCGCTTTGCTTAGAATTGTTGATATTGGTCGTACTGAGCTGGATCTGCGGCAATGTATTTGGCGTGATGCTAGCAAACCAATTGTTACCTGCCGTATCTTCAAGCTTGGGCGATTTATACGACGCTAACGTCGGCTTAACGATCGACTGGAATTGGCGTTGGAGTGGTTACAGCTTACTGATGGCATTGATTGGTGCTTTCTTAGCGTGTGCGTGGCCACTGGTTCGTTTACTTAAGTCTCAACCGATTCGTCTGTCTTCTCGTTTGTCTTTGATGCGTTTTGCGGGTACCGAGTTCACTTGGCAAGCGTTGATTGGCTGTGGCTTCTTGGTTGCTGCTGTTGCTGTGTATCAAGCCCCTCAGACTCAAGAAACGGGTTTTGCGATTATCGCGCTAATGCTGATCAGTGTGGCGCTATTTACCCCGTTTTTGATGTGGAAGTTATTTAACAGCCTCTCTTATTCTTTGCGTTGGGTTCGCGCTCGCTGGTTCTTTGCTGATGCTGCTTCCAGTATGAGTTACCGTGGCGTGGCGACGATGGCGTTTATGTTAGCCTTAACAGCCAATATTGGTGTAGAAACCATGGTCGGTAGCTTTAGAGATACCACTGATAAATGGCTAACACAGCGTTTGGCTGCCGATCTGTATATCTACCCAACCAACAATGCCGCTGCTCGTATGAGTAATTGGTTATCTGACCAACCTGAAGTGGATTCGGTTTGGTGGCGTTGGGAGAAAGATGTGGCGTCTCCAGTCGGTAGTATTCAGGTGGTCAGTACGGGGCCTTCTGAAGGTGAGCTAGAAGGGCTGACGATCAAATTAGGTATTCCGAATTACTGGTATCACTTACATCACTCTAAAGGTGTGTTGATCAGTGAATCGATGTCTCTCAAGCTGGGGATTCGCCCTGGCGACTACATTGACCTCTATGATAGTCTCGGCTCTGGTTGGCAGGTTGTCGGTGTTTATTACGATTACGGTAATCCTTACCATCAAGTCATGATGTCGCATCGAAACTGGCTGTATGGCTTTGCAGGGCGGGGTAATGTCGGCCTTGGGGTAATACTCAAAGACGATGTGAATTCATTAGGGCTTCGCAGCCGATTAGAAAGCGTATTCAGGCTTGGCTCCGAGCGCGTTTTCGATAACAACAACATCCACAGTCAAGCGATGCGGGTGTTCGATAGGACGTTCGCGATTGCAGATACATTAGGTAACATCACCTTGGTTATCGCCGTCTTCGGTATTTTCTTTGCGACGGTTGCGGGAGAAGTGTCTCGCCAAAGGCATATTTCCTTGCAGCGCTGTTTGGGTGTCTCGGCGAAAGAACTGATCCTGACAGGTAGTTTGCAGTTGTTTGTGTTTGGGCTTATTTCCTCCTTAATTGCGATTCCGCTCGGATTAGCGCTAGCGAGCCTAATTGTTGATATCGTGATAAAGCAGTCTTTTGGGTGGTCACTTGAGTTACAAGTGATTCCTTGGGACTATTTGCAGACATTTGCATGGGCCATGGCAGCATTGATGCTAGCTGGTGCTTTACCAGTGATGAGAATGATTCGGAACACTCCGATGAAGTCACTGAGGGATGCGCTTTAGTATGTTTTTACGGAATACTTCAACTAAGTTAAGACAACGAATTCTGTCTTCTCTGCTATTAATCAGTTTCTTCGGCATCTTTTTAAGTGTTTGGGGTTATTACTCCTATTTCATCGATCCTGGTGAAAAGGGCGTGAATGAAGTTAACTCAATATTGGTTAATGAACACTTCAATGTGTTCGAACCTGTTTTGCCAGACCGTAATGTTTCGCTACCACAAGATTTTAAGTTCCACCCAGAGTTTCAGCACGAGTGGTGGCATTACTTTGCATCTTTGAAAGGTGATGATGGTAAAGACTATTCGGTCCAGTGGAGCTTTTTCCGTATCGCAACGGACGAACGTGAAACACCAGGGTGGCAAAGCCCTCAAGTCTATATCTCAAATGTAGTGGTCTCTTCTAAGTCCAAAGTATGGAAAGAACAGCGCATGGCTCGTGGCGGCATTGGCCAAGCGGGAATGACTAATCGTCCATTCAGGCTTTGGATTGATAACTGGAACTGGCGTGCACTCGGCAACACCCCATTCCCAGGACGCCTTCAAGTGCAAACAGACACGTTTGGACTTGAACTCGACACCATTGCAAAAGGGCCCTATGTGCTCAACGGCGATAACGGTTATCAGAAAAAGCACGACTTATTACCTGTCGCGTCTTATAACTTCAGCGCTCCATTTTTATCGTTGAGTGGTGTGTTGAACCTAGACGGCGTTACCAAGGAAGTGGAAGGAACTGCGTGGGTACATAAAGAGTGGGGCAGTGGCTTACTTGGAGTGGGCCAACAAGGTTGGGATTGGTTTGTATTTAACCTCGATGACGGCACAGCGCTGAGCATTAACCGCTATCGTCATAACCAACAGTTGCCTTACATATTCGGGACATTAGCAACGCGCTCAGGCAAAGTTTACCAATTAACGGAATCCGACATTTCCATTCAACCATTGCAAAATACAACGTTGATGAATGGAAGACGGATGCCTTTGCAGTGGATCATTAACGTCCCTAAGCATGATATTAACCTCACAACGCGTATTATACGCAGGGATATGTGGCTTCCATTTGTCATACCATATTGGGAAGGGCCGATTAAGGCGAGCGGGAGTCATGAAGCGACAGGCTTTATGCAGTTAACTGGCTACTAAAAAACACCTAAGGCTATAATTTGATAGCCTTTTTTTATGCCTGCGCCTTTTAGCGTCCCCCAATGAATTGTGCATACAGGTTCGATGATCTCATCTATACTTAATTCATGGTGCATAACAACATTATGGAATATACGACGTATTGTTTAGTATTTGTAGGAAAAACCGAAGTTAAACATCCGAAGAAGTGATTATCTATCAATTAAACTTGGATATAAACTCGTGGTTATTCTTTGTTATTCGTTTATTTAAATAATAAATATAAGGGCGAAATCATGACCGACGTCATCCGTGACTTCTTTAAAATGGAATCTGCTGGCGGCATCATACTAGTCATCGCTGCGGCGATCGCAATGTTTGTAGCAAACTCACCACTGAACGAAATGTACCAAGGTGTACTTCACAGTTACGTTCTTGGTATGTCTGTGTCTCACTGGATTAACGATGGCTTAATGGCTGTCTTCTTCCTTCTAATCGGCTTAGAAGTTAAGCGCGAACTTTTAGAAGGCGCATTAAAGTCTAAAGAGACAGCAATCTTCCCAGCTATCGCAGCTGTGGGTGGTATGCTAGCTCCTGCACTTATTTACGTGCTATTTAATTCAAGTAACCCTGAAGCGCTTCAAGGTTGGGCTATCCCAGCAGCGACTGATATCGCATTCGCATTGGGTATTATGGCTCTTCTTGGTAACCGTGTACCGGTTAGCTTGAAGGTGTTCCTATTGGCTTTAGCAATTATCGATGACCTTGGCGTTGTTGTTATCATTGCACTGTTCTACTCAGGCGACCTATCAACGCTTGCGTTAACGGTTGGTTTCATCGCAACTGGTGTGCTGTTCATGCTAAACAACAAGCATGTAACTAAGCTGAGTGTGTATCTCATTGTTGGTGCAATTCTGTGGTTTGCAGTATTGAAGTCTGGTGTTCATGCAACGCTGGCTGGTGTAGTGATTGGTTTTGCTATCCCACTGAAAGGCAATAAAGGTGAACATTCTCCGCTGAAGCATCTAGAACATGCTCTGCACCCATACGTCGCTTTTGCAATCTTGCCAGTCTTTGCTTTTGCAAACGCAGGTATTTCATTGGAAGGTATCTCAATCTCAAGCCTAACAGGTATGCTACCGCTTGGTATCGCTATGGGTCTATTGATTGGTAAGCCTCTTGGTATCTTTGCATTCAGCTGGGGTGCGGTGAAATTGGGTGTTGCTAAGCTCCCTGAAGGTGTGAACTTTATGAACATCTTCGCAGTATCTGTCCTGTGTGGTATTGGTTTTACAATGTCTATCTTTATTTCATCACTAGCATTTGGCCCAACGAATGTAGAGTTTGATACGCTTGCTCGATTAGGTATCCTGATGGGCTCAACGACTGCAGCTATCTTAGGTTACTTCCTGCTAAGTATTTCTCTACCGAAAACTAAGCATCAAGAAGTAAAACTATAATCGGTAGTCGGCTCGCTTAATAGGGAGCCTACTCACTGAGTAACAAGTCAACTTCTGAGTAGCAAGAAGAGTCACAGAGTCTCCCTCGACTCATGTGACGACAAAGAACAAAAAAGCCGTGATGGGCAACCCTATCACGGCTTTATTGATCTTATAACTAAGCTGCTGTTGTTCGACACTCGCTCTATGTCACATCTAGATCCACAGTGACAATGTCACGCTACTTTTCAAGCGTGGTAAATATGGTCCACTCCTCGACGATCTGTTCGCTTAGTCCGACAACTGTGGCTGTTACTCGGCGGTTCAGTGCATGAGACGTAGCATCGTTGCCATCGCTCTCTAAGCGGTTTTCACCGTAACCAACAACTCTTACTCGGCTCGGGTCGATACCATTCGACAACAGTTCATCTTCAACGTGGTGAGCGCGTTTCTTTGATAGCTCTAAGTTGTATTGACTCGCGCCGACTTTACTGGCGTAACCTTGAATCTCTATCGATGCACTTTGGTAGGTTTCTAAGAACTCAGCCATAGTGGTGATTTGATCTGAGAAGATAGGGTTAACTTCATAGGAGTCATTGGCGAAAAGGATGTTCAGCCGTCTGACTTCTTGCGAGCTAACCGTCTCTCCACAGCCTTCGTTGTCTACCAGAGACGACTCTGGTGTGCCAGGACAGGTGTCTCGTGCATTGACCACACCATCGTTATCATCGTCTTGCAGGTCAGAAATTTGCTCCGCTTCTGGCGTTTCTATGTAGGGCTCTTCATTTTGGCTAGAGCATGCACATAGCGTTATCGTTAATGCGGAAAGTAATAAATAAGGTCTCTTCATCATTAATACTCCACTGCCGTTGTCCACTCGTCTGGAATGTCGACCAGTAGAGCGTTCAATAGAGAGCCTGTCGCGTTCATTACACGGTATTTAGCGTACTGTTCAGAGTAATGCGCATCTAAGTAATCTTTGCGGGCTTCAAACAATTCGTTTTCAGTGTTAAGCAGATCCAGTAGCGTACGTTTACCGATTCGATATTGTTTCTCATAAGCGATAACGGTTTCTGATGCCGAATCCACGTGATCAGACAAGAAGTTCTTTTGTTGTAACGTCAGATCCAATGCACTCCAAGAGAGGCGAAGGCCTTCTTCAACTTGTCGATAAGCACGATCTCTTAGATCTTTTGCTTTATTGAGTTGGTAAGCTGCAGCTTCTGAATTAGCACTATCGGTACCACCGTTGTAGAGGTTGTATCGCATTCTCAACATTGCCAAAGTCTCTTGGCTCGAACCTTCATCGCCTCCAGCATCATCTCGCCATGATTGAGATGCCTCGATAGAGAACGTCGGGTAGTTAACCCCTTTTGATTGTTTGTACTGGAAGTGCGCTGAATCGACATCTGCAGTCGCGACTTTGATGACTGGGTGTTGGTCCAGAGCATCAACAAGCGCGTCTGATAATGACAGAGGAATCATAGAAATATCGGCTCTTGGGTAGACTAAGCCAAGCGGTTCTTGACCCACTATTCTTCTAAATTGGGTGTGGGTATCAATTAGGTTGTTCTGTGCGGCTAATAAGTTGCCGTGAGCTTTTGCAATCCTTGCTTCTACCTGAGATACATCTGCGGTTGAGCCTATGCCTGAGACTGCACGCTTTTTGATGTCTTTATAGATTTTCTTGTGGATAGCGAGGTTACTTTCCGAAAGGGCTAAAACTTCAGTTGCTTTGACTGCGTCTAAGTAGATCTGTGTGACCTCTAGCGCTTTGTCTTCGGCATCCGCGAGCAATTGCAAACGAACCGATTCTGCTTCTGCGGCAGTACGATCAATATCATTGAGAGTCGATGAACCATCCCACAGCAACTGAGTGAGGGAAATCGTCGCTTCCTTTCTTGTGAGATCGGTATCGGGGCCGTTATTTGGTGCAGGGTTTATGCCTTCGTAACCAATACCAGCATCCAGGTCGATACTAGGTCTATAAGCACCACCTGCGGCGTCATTTCGTTTCCGTACACTCACAAACTCATTAAAGATACTCTTTATCTCAGGATTGGTAGCCAAGGTAATGGCTACGGCCTGTTCTAAAGTTTGAGCAGAGAGTGGAGCTGCAATAACTAAGCAACACATAATAGGTAATTTCAACAGTCTCAAAGTAGGTCTCCTTCTACTTTTAAAAGCTCCCGCCGCTTCCCAACAAGCGTTTAACTACTTAATTGAAAAGGGTATTAAACGAAGCTTAGGACATCTGCAAGAAATTGCTAAGTTTGTTGGCTTTATTTCGAATGTAAGTCTCTATCCTTATTGATTAATTTACCAATAGTAGCAAGTGGCAAGCTTCGAATGGATGCACCGTAAATAGAGGAAACGTAGTATTAGGTTTGGACTCAGATAGGTAAACGTTGGCTAGTAGGTTGTTTGAAATACGAGTTCCAGTGATAACAATGTGCCAAGCATGGTAGTTCGACTCTTAGGAAGAAATGACAGCATATAAAGAGGCGGTCGCGCTGTTCAGGTTGTAGTTAGTAGCTGTGAAGAGGGGTAAGTAAGGCTCACTCTCGTCCCAAACAACAAACAAAAAAAAAGCCCAAACCAACGTGGTTTGGGCGGATACAAGTATAGGAGTTAATAAGGAAAATGCAGTAATTAAGAAAGCAGTGAGAAGAACAAGTTTGACGGCCTGTTAAACTTCTAAATACGCTGTTTTCTACCTAATTTAGGACTCTCCATTTCCATTTCAGTTCCAAGAAAATTCATTATTTTTTTATTTTTTTATAAACACACAGCGATTCAATCGTTTAGTGCTGAGTTTGATTAACTGGTACGACCAATTTGTGAAAATGTGATGTTGCTTGCTTGTTAAATAAATGTACTAAGCGTATATTTCAAACAGTTGTTTAATACGAGTGATTGAAATGGCACCAAGAAGTACAACCAAAGACAAAATCTTAGATGTGGCTGAAGGCTTATTTGCTGAGCACGGTTTTAATGACACCTCTTTACGTACGATTACGAGTAAAGCGAATGTCAACTTAGCTTCAGTGAACTATCACTTTGGCGATAAGAAGACTCTGGTTCGTGCGGTACTCAATCGTTACTTAGAAGCATTTATGCCAGCACTGCAAGATGCATTAGTGAACTTAAACTTGAACGAAACGTATTCTATGAGTGACGTGTTTGAGTCGTTGAGACAGCCACTAAGAGCACTTAATGATGTTAGGCCAAATGGTACAAGCCGATTCATGTTACTTATCGGCAGAGGCTATACGGATGTGCAAGGACACTTGCGTTGGTTCATTACTACTCGCTACAGCGAAGTACTTTCTTTGTTTACGACATCTGTAATGAAGGCGAATCCGAACCTCACTCAAGAACAGTTATTTTGGCGATTACACTTCACCCTAGGGACTTGTGTATTCACCATGGCATCAAGTCAGGCTCTGGTAGAAATTGCAGAGAATGACTATGACAGAAAGATAGATGCTAAGGCAGTGGTCGATATTCTTATTCCATATTTAGCCGCAGGCATGTCAGCAGAAGAATAAAACAATAAAAAGCGAAACATTCACAACCAATATAGTGAACAAAAGGATCTGAACTATGAGCTCTCTAAGACAAAAATGGGTAAGTGACCCAGCTTTTAAACTCTTTAAAAAAGTACTACCACCACTATCTAGCACCGAGAAAGAAGCGATGGAAGCGGGTAGCGTGTGGTGGGACGGAGAGCTGTTTTCTGGTAAACCAGATTTCACTAAGCTGCATCAATACCCAAAACCTCAGCTGACAGCAGAAGAGCAATCGTTCATGGATAATGAGCTTGAAACCTTGCTCGCTATGCTTGATGACCACCAAATTGTAAAAGAAGATCGAGACCTTCCTGAAGAGGTGTGGAACTTCTTACGCAAAGAGCGTTTCTTTTCGCTAATTATTGCGAAAGAGTATGGCGGTCGTGAATTCTCAGCACACGCTAACTCAACTATCGTAACTAAGATTGCGACTCGCAGTATCAGTACTGCGGTTTCAGTAATGGTTCCAAACTCTCTTGGTCCTGGTGAGCTGCTGTCTCACTACGGCACTCAAGACCAAAAAGACTACTGGCTACCTCGTCTTGCTGACGGTACAGATATCCCATGTTTCGCACTAACAGGCCCAGAAGCGGGTTCTGATGCGGGTGGTATCCCTGATGTCGGTACTGTGTGCATGGGCATGCACGAAGGTAAAGAGACGCTAGGTATCAAGCTTAACTGGAACAAACGCTACATTACACTAGCACCAGTGGCGACGGTACTTGGTCTGGCTTTCAAACTGCACGATCCAGAAAAGCTACTGGGTGACAAAGAAGACATTGGCATCACTTGTGCGCTAATCCCGGCTGACCACGAAGGTGTTGTGATTGGTGAGCGTCATGACCCACTTGGTCTTGCGTTTATGAATGGTCCAACACGCGGTCACGATGTATTTATTCCTATGGAATGGTTAATCGGTGGTGCCGATTACGCAGGTAAAGGCTGGCGTATGCTGGTGGAATGTCTGTCTGCAGGTCGTGGTATCTCATTACCCGCACTTGGCACGGCGATGGGCCACCTAACGGCGAAAACGACCGGCGCATACGCTTATGTTCGTAAGCAGTTCGGTATGTCGATTGGTAAGTTTGAAGGAGTTGCAGAGAGTTTAGGTCGTATTGGTGGCTTAACATATCTACTAGAAGCGACTCGTACACTAACAACTACTTCACTCGATATGAAAGAGAAGCCGGGTATCGTTACGGCTATCGCGAAATATCACATGACAGAAATGGCGCGTACTATCCTGAATGATTCAATGGATATCCACTCTGGTCGTGCAATTCAAGATGGTCCAATGAACTACTTAGCTGCGCCTTACCTAGGTATTCCAGTTGCTATCACAGTAGAAGGTGCGAACATCTTAACTCGCAACCTGATGATCTTCGGTCAAGGTGCGACACGTTGTCACCCATACGTGCTAAGCGAAATGGAAGCGGCAGCAAACCCAGATGAGAAGCAAGGTGCGAAGGATTTCGATAACTTGTTGTTCAAGCATATCTCTCACGCAACTAAGAACACGTTTGGTGCGTTCGGTGCGGCATTGACAGGCTCTAAGTTCATTAAAGCGGATATGAGCGGTCCAACGAAGCCTTACTACCAAGACTTAACTCGCTTGAGCCGTGCGCTTGCAGTGAGTGCGGATTTCGCAATGCTTACACTAGGTGGCGAACTGAAACGTAAAGAGCTTATCTCTGCACGTCTAGGTGATGGTCTAAGTTACCTATACATGGCGTCTGCAGCGCTTAAGAAGTATGAAGATGAAGGTCGTCAACAAGCTGACCTAGACTACGTACACTACGCGATTCAACACTGTTTCCATAACGCGGCTAAATCGCTACAAGAAGCGTACAGAAACTTCCCGAACAAGATGGTAGGTAAAGTACTTAAAGGTCTAGTTTTCCCTGTCGGTAACCACTTTGAAAAACCAAGTGATAATCTAACGGTACAACTGGCAGAAAGCTTGATGACTCCGGGTGCACACCGTGAACGTCTAACTCACCTTTGCTACATAGGCAAAGAAGAAGAGGATAGTGTTGGCCTAATGGAGAATGCGTTCAATGCGATGTACAGCATCAAGCCTCTCGAACGTAAGATCTTCAAAGCAGTGAAAGAGGGCAAAGTGGCTCGTAAAGGTCTATTGCAAGATAAACTTGCTCAAGCACTGGCGGCAGATGTTCTTACTCAAGACGAAGTTGACCAAATCATTGCAGCAGACAAACTTCGCTACGCAGCGATTCAAGTTGACCACTTCAGTCATGATTACAGTGAAACTTTGACGCGAAAAGAGTTAAAACCTAAGCTAAATAGCGTTGCTTAGATAAAGAAATGACAAAAGGCACCTAATTAGGCTGTCTCTTATACACAA